>UQNP01000041.1 GCA_900542385.1 uncultured Eubacterium sp. | reverse complement strand
ACTATTTTTGAAGATAAAAAATACATTTTTTGAATAAATACTGCGAAAAATTGTTCGGTATACAAAAACTTTTTGATAATGTATAATATCAATAAATGAAGTAAAAGCGTAAAAAAGGGGAGAAACATGGCGTTTACACACTTACACGTACATACTGAATACAGTTTGCTCGATGGAGCTTCAAGAATAGATGACATAGTTGCCAGGGCCAAAGAGCTGGGGATGGATTCTCTTGCGATTACAGATCATGGCGTTATGTTCGGTGTGGTTGATTTTTACAAAGCATGTAAAAAACAGGGGATAAAACCCATACTTGGATGTGAAGTATACACGGCTGCGAGAACTTTGTTCGATAAGGATGCTGATAAAGACAAGCATATGGGACATCTGGTGCTGCTGGCAAAGAACAATACCGGATATAAAAATCTTATGAAGATAGTATCCGAAGGATACAGGCATGGTTTTTATTATAAACCGAGGATAGATAAAAACGTGCTGAAAGAGCACAGTGAAGGAATAATAGCTCTTTCGGCATGTCTTGCCGGAGAGGTGCAGCACAGACTGCTTAACGGAGATTATGACGGCGCCAAAAAAGAAGCAATGGCTATGAACAGGATATTCGGAGAGGGCAATTTTTATCTCGAACTTCAGGATCAGGGACTGGAGGAGGAGATGAGGATATTGCCGTATATGAAACAGCTTCACGAGGAAACGGGAATACCTTTTGCAGCTACCAATGATGTACATTATGTAAGACAGGAAGATGCGGTTGCACAGGATGTACTAATGTGCATACAGATGGGAACTACTGTCGATGAAGAAGACAGGATGAGGTTTGCAAACGACCAGTTTTATCTCAAATCGGAAGATGAGATGCGTAAGATCTTTTCCGGAATACCTGAAGCCTGCGACAATACTGTAAAGATAGCAGAGCAGTGTGATGTGACGTTGAACTTCGGAGAACTTCATCTCCCTGATTTTAAGGCTCCCGGAGGACTTTCCAATAAAGAATATCTGAGAAAACTTTGCAGTGAAGGACTTGAAGTCAGATATCGGGATGTTGATCCGGAAGAAAAGAAAAAGCTGGAAGGGCGTCTTGAATACGAGCTTACTACGATAGAGAACATGGGTTATGTAGAGTATTTTCTCATAGTGTGGGATTTCATAAACTACGCAAAGAAAAACAACATCATGGTGGGCCCGGGGAGAGGCTCGGCAGCAGGCAGCATAGTGGCGTACACTTTGAGGATAACGGATATAGATCCTATAAAGAACGGTTTGATATTTGAAAGATTTTTAAATCCGGAACGTGTAAGCATGCCGGATATAGATATAGATTTCTGCTATGAACGAAGGGGAGAAGTCATAGATTATGTGACGGAAAAATACGGGGAAGACAGAGTTTCTCAGATAATAACCTTTGGAACGATGAAAGCCAAGCAGGCAGTAAGAGATGTAGGACGGGTGCTCAACGTAAGTTATCCGGAAACCGATGCCATAGCCAAGGCTATACCGTTTTCTTTGAAAATGACTATAGACAAAGCTCTTGAGACGAGTCCGGAGCTTAAAGAAAAGTACGACAGCGATGAAACGACGAGAAAAGTAATAGATATGGCGCGTGCCATAGAGGGAATGCCGAGACACGCTTCTACACATGCGGCAGGAGTGGTTATATCGAAGGAACGCATCGATGAATACGTACCGCTGTATCTTACGGATAAAGGACTGTCTACCCAGTTCAATATGACTACGATAGAAGAGCTGGGCCTTTTGAAGATGGATTTTCTGGGATTGAGAAATCTCACGATAATAAGGGATGCACTTGAACTTATAGAAAAAAATCACGGCATAAAGATCGATTTTTCCAGCATGGAATACGATGACGAAGCAGTATATGAGATGATATCAAAGGGGAATACACAGGGGGTTTTTCAGCTTGAAAGCGGAGGTATGACGCAGTTCATGAAAAACCTCAAGCCTGACTGCTTTGAAGATATAGTCGCAGGTATATCGCTTTACAGACCCGGACCTATGGCTTCGATACCGAATTATATAGATAATAAGAAGCACCCGGGAAATATCGAGTATCTGCATGAGAGCCTTGAGCCGATTTTATCTGTAACGTACGGATGTCTCGTTTATCAGGAGCAGGTAATGCAGATAGTAAGAGATCTGGGTGGGTATTCTTACGGACGCTCTGACCTGGTAAGACGTGCGATGAGTAAAAAGAAAATGGATGTTATGCTTGAAGAAAAAGAGTATTTTATCCATGGAAAGACGGATGAAAATGGAAACGTTGAAATTGCAGGCTGTGTAAGAAACGGAGTGCCGGAGGAAACGGCAGAAGAAATATTCAATCAGATGGTCAGCTTTGCAGAATATGCTTTCAACAAATCTCATGCGGCCGCGTATGCGGTACTGGCGTATGAGACAGGATATCTGAAAGTGCACTATCCGGTCGAGTTCATGGCAGCTCTTATGACCAGCGTCGTTGGAGATGTGAACTCCATATCCAAGTACATGAGGAACTGTGAGGAGATGGGTATAGAAGTGCTCCCGCCTGACGTGAATGAGAGCATGAAAAAATTCTCAGTGTCAGAGGGGAAAATACGCTTCGGACTTTCAGGAGTCAAAAATGTCGGTGACAATGTCATAGATGCTATCATAGACGCGAGGGAGACGAAGGGAAAACCTTCTGATATATTTCAGTTCATAGAAAATCTCGATATACATAAGATAAATAAAAAAGCGGTGGAAAGTCTGATAAAGGCAGGCGCTATGGACTGTTTCAGCAGCAACAGAGCAGCGCTTGCGGCAGTGTACGAGGGTCTGATAGAATCGGCTCAATCCAGTGCAAGAAGGAACCTCGAAGGTCAGATGTCTCTTTTTCAGACCAACGCAGAAGCGATGGAAAGCAGTGCAGGCAAGGAACTTCCTGATGTCAAAAATTTCGAGAAGGAAATGCTCATGGCACAGGAGAAAGAACTGCTGGGAGTGTATATAACAGGACATCCTCTCAGAGAATACGAAGAAGATATAAAGAGGACTGTGACTGTGAATGCTCAGGATCTTGCCGAAGTTTTAGACAGCGAAGAACGCGGAGAAGAGCACAGTTTCATAAAAGACGGAATGCAGGCAGTTATGGCGGGAATAGTAACTTCTAAAAAGACTCTCGTTACCAAGAACAATAAAATGATGGCATTCGTTGATATGGAAGATCTCTACGGAAACGTGGAAGTCATAGTATTTCCAAATGTTTATGAAAGATTCGGGAATCTTGTAAGAGAAGATGCGATTGTGTCTGTGAGCGGAAAGATAAATTTCAAAGAAGGTGAGATACCAAAGCTTCTGGCAGAAAGGATAGTGGACCTTAAAAATATTAAGGAAGCAGAATCATCGGAACGCAGGACAGAAAAGAAAAACAGAGCGGAAAGACAGCAAAGCGCTGATGCTCCCGCCGGAATAATAAAAATAAAGCTTCCTTCCGACGGAAAGAAAGATACGGATGCATTAAACGAAATCAAGGATGTAATGAAGCAGCATAAAGGAGATTATCAGGCGATAGTTTATATGCCCGGAGGGGGATCATTCAGGACAGAGCAGGATCTGTGGGTGGATCCGACGGAGGACTTCAGGATGAAGATAGTAAGTATAGTTGGTGAAGGAAATTACAAAGGAGAATGAACATGAAAAAGATCGGCGTGCTTACCAGCGGAGGAGATGCTCCCGGCATGAATGCGGCGATAAGAGCAGCTGTAAGAAAAGGTCTTTCTATGGGAATGGAAGTCTTTGGGATAGAGCGGGGATATGAAGGTCTGCTCGATGGAGATATCAGAAAAATGGAATGGCATTCTGTAGGCGATATACTTCAAAGAGGAGGGACGATACTGAGAACAGCCAGAAGTGAAAGATTCAGGACACAGGAAGGTCAGGAGCATGCGGCTAAAATGCTGGAGACTTTCGGGATCGAAGGACTTGTTGTCATAGGAGGAGACGGCTCTTTTAAAGGAGGTCTGGCTCTTTCAGACAGAGGTATAAAGGTAATGGGAGTTCCGGGGACTATAGATAATGATCTGGCTTATACTGACTATACTATAGGGTTTGATACTGCTGTAAATACGATACTGTCGCTGGTTTCAAATATCAGGGATACATCCTCTGCTCATGAGAGGACTACGGTGATAGAGGTAATGGGCAGGAACTGCGGAGATATCGCGGTATATGCGGGCCTGGGCGGCGGTGCGGATGATATTCTCGTTCCTGAGCTTGAAATAGATATAAACAGGACATGCAGGAGGATACTCAGAGGACAGCAGTCGGGAAAGCTGCACAGCATAATCATAAAGGCGGAAGGCGTAGATATAAGCACTCAGGAATTGACAAAGATCATAGAAGAAAAGACAGGAAAAGAAACGCGCGCTGTAGTACCGGGATATATACAAAGGGGAGGCACACCGACATTGAAGGACAGGATGCTTGCAAGCCTTACGGCAGCAAAGGCTGTGCAGCTTTTGTACGATGATGAGGAAAGCCGTGCTGTAGGCATATCTTCAGGGAAGATAATTTCCTATGATCTAAGAAAAGCTATTGAGATGAAAAGAGAATTTGACAGGAGTATTTATGATCTGGCCGAAACGCTGGCCTGATAAACCGTTTATTTTTTATCGTCACCTACACCGATGTCGTTGCCGAGGACCCTGCCGAAGGAAATTGAATTTGAACCGAACTTTTCTCTTATATCGTCCATGGCTCTTTCGATTTTCTCGTTTTTTTCAGAATCCTGCTCGTTGGAAAAAAGCGAAAGCTGAAGAGCCTGATTTTCATCGCATAAATTTATGGCAGTAATTGTGATCATACGTATCGGGGAAGATAACTGCCATGATTTTTCGATTATCTCCATGGATGTTTCGGCTATGGTTTCTGCAAGGTTGGTAGGGTTATCAAGCTGCTGCTGACGGGAAATGGTCTTAAAAGATGGAGATTTTATATCGACTTTAATACCGAAAGCTTTCATTTTGTGTTTTCTCAGACGTGTAGCCACCGTATCGGACAGACTTATAACAGCTGTTTTTATATCATCCGTACCTGAAAGATTCCTGCGGAAGGTTATTCCATTGCCTATGGATTTTGCGGGCTCACGCGCATCGTACCTTGAAACGGGAGTATCATCGAGGCCGTTGGCATAATCGTGAATGAGACCGCCTTGTTTTCCAAGAATCGATATTATCATTTTTCTGTCGGAGAGAGCGAGCTGACCTATGGTATTTATGCCGCGTGTCTTCAGTTTTTCGGCCGTGGATCTTCCGACGAAGAACATGGAGTTTATATCCATAGGCCATAGTATATTTTTGAAATTTTCTCTGCTTATAACTGTAGTAGCATCAGGTTTTTTATAATCGCTGCCCATTTTTGCAAATATCTTATTGAATGATACGCCTGCCGAAAGTGTGAGCCCGAGGCGTTCTCTGACCGTTGCTCTTATTTTGTCTGCAATTTCTTTGCCGCTTCCGAAAAGGCGGAGACTGGCAGTAACATCGAGCCAGGATTCATCTACGCTGAAAGGTTCGACCATATCGGTAAATTCGAGATATATTTTATTTATGAGCTTACTGTAATGCCTGTACTTTTCATGATGAGGCGGTACGACCTGGAGCGGGGGACATTTTTTGCGCGCCTGCCACAGTGTTTCGGCAGTAGTTACTCCGTATTTTTTCGCTATTTCGTTTTTGGCGAGAATTATGCCGTGCCGGTTTTCCGGATTCCCGCATACGGCCATAGGCGTACCGCGAAGTTCCGGGTGATCCAGCAGCTCGACGGAAGCGTAGAAACCGTTCATATCACAGTGCAGTATAGTCCTGTCCAAATCAAGCCTCCTTTCAGGCGAATTTATTTTTTGAATCATATATAGATTATATATAAGGAGAGGACAAAAATAAACACAGAATCTTCTTTTTAATACTTTGATATTTATGTTATAATGGACGCTGTAAAAAGAAAGGGTGGGTTTTATGTTTGAAAAGCTTAACAGCAATCTGAGGAAAACTATATTGATAATAGGCGCAGCTGTTTTTATAGCTAAGGTCATAGGAAGTACGGATGACTGTGAGAAAGAACAGGTAAAGATCAGTGAAAAAGAAGAAACTGATAGATTTCAGGAAGAAGAATTCGACGATATCTGGTAACATTTACGATTTACTTTGCAAAAGGAGTTTTACATGAGGACTTTAACGATAATAAGCGGCATATTGATGTTTATGACCGGTGTATTCTGTTTTGTTAATTCAGGACAGACTTTCCTTGCGATGGCGTTTATCGTGGGGCTCGTAATGGTTATAAACGGACTGATACATACTTCGGCCTATCTTTTAGGAAGAGGTTTGAACAACAGAGGAGATAATAACGGCTGGATACTGGCCGATGCGCTGATAACTTTGCTTTTGGGTATACTTGTCCTCTGCAATCAGCTGGTTGCGGACACTTCCATACCGATGGTATTCGGTATGTGGGTGCTTGTGTCAGGAATACTGCGTATAGAGGCTGCAACGCATATAAACAAAGAAAAGAAGCTGACAAATTTCAGAACAACTACCGCTACCGGCATACTGGCAGTCATAGTAGGACTGTTCGGATTTATAAATCCGCTCGTTACATGGCTCAGCACAGTAATACTGCTCGGAATGTTCATGGTGGTGCAGGGAATAAATATTATAGAGCTCGGCATCCACATGCCTCATGAAAAGAAATCCTATGTCAAGATATATAAGAGAAAAAGGACCGCAGTGAAAATAACACCGGAAGAAGAGACTCCGGAAAAAGTGGCGGAAAGGCTGAAAGCAAAGCAGGAGGCTGATATGAACGCTGCGGCAGAAGCCCCTGGAGTTGTTGGAGCAGACATTGATGAAAAAGTATGATATTTGTATATTGGGAGGCGGAGCATCCGGCATGGCTGCTGCCGCTTCTCTTTCGGAAAGATTCAAAATATGTATAGTGGAAAAAAACAAGATCCTTGGTCGCAAGCTTATGGCTACGGGAGGCGGTCGATGCAATATCACCAATGAAGCCTGTAGAAATAAGGATGTCACCGTGGATTTTTTTAACTCTCTCGGACTTGAGCTGTATGCAGATGAAGAGGGCAGATATTATCCGTATTCAAACCATGCGGCGGATGTATCCTATGCTCTTGAACGAGGCATAGGAAAAAGGCAAGTGCATGTGTACACAGGATTCTGTGTTGAGAAAGTTGAAAAAGCAGATGATGTTTTCAAGATCTCAAACGGAGAAAAAATTATTTGCTCCGATGTGCTGATATTATCGTGTGGCGGGAAAGCTGCGCCGTTTTTCGGAACGACGGGAGACGGATATAAATTTGCGAAAGCGCTGGGACACAGCGTAAATAAAGTATATCCGATACTTACGGGCATAGACTGCGCAGGCCTCGAAGCGCTTAAAGGCATAAGGGCAAAAGGAAGGATAAGCCTGTATAAGAACGGCAGGATGGTGGACGCGGAAACCGGAGAAATACAGTTTACAGGGACAGGGATATCAGGCATATGCGTGATGAACCTCACGCTTTTTATAAAAGCTGATGATGGAGAAGATATAAGGAGCGCCGTAAAGAAATATGAGATCAGTATGGATCTGGCGCCTGATTTTACAGAGGATATGATTGCGGAAAGAAAGGATTCGTTTGGGATACTGTGCAGAAAGCTGTCTGAAAAAGTACCGGTAAGCAGGATAAAGGACTACAGAGTAAAGGTGACAGGAGTGAAGGGATGGAAGGATGCTCAGTGCACCGCAGGAGGCGTACCGCAGTATGAAATCGATACAGATACTATGGAATCAAAAATAACGCCTAATCTCTACATTACAGGAGAGCTGCTGGACATACAGGGAAAGTGTGGAGGATTTAATCTGCAGAATGCCTGGGAAACTGCTATAAGAGCAGCGGCACATATAAATGGTGAAATAAAATGAGATACAGGATAAATCAGATAAAAACAGATATAGAGGAAAGCAAGGATTCGCTGCCCGGCGCTATAGCCAAAAGTCTCGGCAGGAAAAATCTTGATGTAAGCGATGTGCGGATCGTGAAGGAATCTGTGGATGCCCGAAGAAAGCCGGATATAAAGCTCGTATATACCCTTGATTTCTCATGCAGTGAAACTCTTGATCTTGCTAAAGCGGAATGTAAGAGATACGAAGAAATCAAGATACCGGAAGACACAGTGGAAAAAACATTGAAAAAGCATGGAAGACCTGTGATCATAGGATTTGGCCCTGCTGGAATGTTTGCAGCGCTCATTCTTGCTGAGGCAGGCCTCAGACCCGTTGTAATTGAAAGGGGAGAGGATGTTGACAGAAGGATAAAAAGTGTGGAGAATTTCTGGTCGTGCGGAAACCTTGATGAGAATTCCAACGTACAATTCGGAGAGGGCGGTGCAGGAACATTTTCAGACGGGAAACTTACTACGGGGATAAAAGATATAAGAATATCTAAAGTCATGGAAGAATTTGTAGAAGCAGGAGCCGATGAAAGCATAGCCTATAAAAACAAACCCCATATAGGGACCGACAGATTGAGAGAGATAGTTAAGAATATAAGGCTGAAAATAGAATCCCTGGGAGGAGAAGTGAGATTTTGTGAGAAAGTCTCGGAAATAAAAAAGAAAACTGAGGCCGGAAAAGAGAAGATAATCGGAGTTTTTACAGAAGGAACGTGCGGCAGAAGCTTTTCGGATGAAATAGACAGCGAGTGCGTGATAGCAGCGACAGGCCACAGCGCTTACGATACGGTGAAGATGCTGTTTGAAAACGGTGTTGAAATGAGCCAAAAGCCTTTTTCCATAGGAGTGCGGATACAGCATCCACAGAAGATCATAAATATAGCCCAGTATGGGAGCGAAAAAGCTGCGGAAATAATAGGGCCGGCTGAATACAAGCTCAACTGCAGGACAAGCGGCGGACGCGGCGTATATACGTTCTGCATGTGTCCCGGAGGAGAAGTGATAGATTCGAGCTCGGAAAAAAACACTGCGGTTACCAATGGAATGAGCATGAGCGGAAGGAACGGCAAATATGCCAACAGCGGACTTCTGGCAGATGTGAGGACCGATGATTTTCCGTCAAAGCATCCGCTTGCAGGTTTTGATTTCCAAAGAAAGTATGAAAGACTGGCCTATGTTATGGGAGGCGGCAGCCTTCCTCAAAGCTGTTTTGGAGATTTTGCGCGAAACGAGGAGGATCCTGTGAGAAAGAGTCTGCCTGTATTCGCGGCTGATGCGATCATTGAAGCCATGCCTGTACTTGGGAAAAAACTAAAGGGATTTGACCGTGAAGATGCGAAAATGACCGCGGTCGAAAGCCGAAGTTCTTCCCCTGTGAGAATAGAAAGAGATGAAAGCGGGCAGAGCTGCATAAGAGGATTGTTTCCTTCGGGAGAAGGAGCGGGATATGCAGGAGGCATAGTTTCTGCTGCGGTAGATGGTATAAAGACTGCGGAAAAGACGATAAAAGTGATATTTTCATAAAAACCGAATATAATTTATCATATCGACAGATAACTGCAAAACTGCAATATGCGGCCGGAGGTGGATATGAGCGTCAAAGATGAACTGCTTTTTGATTTTGCTGTTAATATGCCGAGGGTACTTGTAACAAAACATACTGCGGTACTGGATAACGTCAGGAAACTGATGACGCTGACGGACAGCGAGATAGTTGTTTTAAATGGCCTTGGATACACTTCGCTTGCCGGGAAAAATTTTGTGGTTACAAGCTTGAACGATGATAGGATGATTGTAGCGGGTGAAGTTGATGAAATTCGGTTTTTTAAAGCATTACAGGAAGATAAAGATAGAGGGGATCAATCTTTTAGTAGTGATAAATAAGTGCATAAAGCACAGGATAACGCTGAGAAATCTCAAGTGCAGAAATGAGGTTGAGTATACAGCGGAGCTGAAAAGAGAGGACTGTGACAGACTGAAGGATATCACCGGCAGTAAATACAGAATTACGGTGATAAAGGAAGGGGGCATATTACCGCTTTTCAAAAAAATAAAATATAATGTAATAACTATAGCAGGCGCCTTTTTACTGGGTGCCTTGATTTTTTATCAGAGCCTTTTTATTGCGGAAATACGTGTGGACGGGTGTCAGTCGATAAGTGAAGCGGACATAAGAGAGACATTGAGATCTGCGGGTATATACGAGGGTGCAAGAAAAGCGGAAAATTATGAAGAAGCAGAAGTAATGCTGCATAAGGAATACGAAAATATAACCTGGGCAAGCATATATGATGAAGGAAGGCTGATCAATGTGAAGATATCTGAAACTGATTCTGCGGAAAAAGATGAAAGACAGGAAAGGACAGAGGAGAAAGAAACCCCCTGCAATATAGTAGCTGCAAAGGCCGGGATCATTGAAAATATAACTCCCCTTACGGGCAACGCACAAGTCGAAAAAGGTGATTATGTCAATGAAGGAGATATTCTTATAAGCGGAAAATTTGAGTATAAAACTTCAAACTACAGCAGAAAAGAGGAAGAAGGTGTAATGTACAGTCATGCTGAGGGAAAGGTAATGGCCCGCGTTCCCGAACACTTTACGTATTACTTTGAAAAGAAAAAAAGAGCGCGTGAGTATACAGGAAATTATTTTTTCGGTATAAAGTTTAAGGTGGGAGATCTTTGCTTAGATACTGTTTCAGGCAGAGGAGGATATGAAGTTTCAGAAGCGGAGAGCAAAGAGATATTCAACATTTCAAAAGTGTTTCCTGCTTCTTTAGAGATCGTAAAAATTAGAGAAGTGAAACTGAAAGAAGAAACAGTGTCTCGTGATGATATACAAAAAGTTGTGGACGCATCCCTGAGACAGTATCAGAAGGATAATATGGACGAAGGGGAGAGTATACTTGAAAGCAGTATAGAATACGGAGAGACAGCTGGTCTGATAAAAGCCTCTGTATTTGCGGAGACACTTATAGATATCGGAGAAGAACGGGATTTAAAAAAAGAGAAAAATAAATAGCTGAGCTAAAGGGCAAATCGGTGTCAGAGCTTGAAATTATGCGTTATTTTTAATATAATGATTATGGATTTCAAAGGAACGAAAGAGAGGAATACCGGTTGAGGACAGAACAACTTGAATTTGAAAGCATGGAGCAGCAGCAGGCCGTTTTCGGTATCCAGGACAATTTTGTAAGGATAGTGGAAAAGGCCTTTTCTGTTTTCATAAGACAGCGTGATACAGCAGTAGAGATAGCAGGTGAAGATGAAGAGGGAGTATTGATGGCGAAAGCCGTTGTGATCTCGATGCAGAAACTTTACAATAACGATGAAACGCTGAACGAAGATGCTGTGTACAGGCTGATAGATGAAGCTAAAGAGGGAAATCTGGATGAAACATTCAGTGCAATGAGCAGTGTTGTCGCTGTTACCTACAAGGGAGCTCCTATTCGGTGTAAAACGGCCGGACAGAGGAATTATGTAAAAGCTTTGAGGGAAAACACGGTAACGATATGTATAGGACCGGCAGGAACGGGAAAAACGTATCTTGCTGTAGCCCAGGCAGTCAAGGAACTTAAAAACGGAGAAATAGACCGTATAATAATGAGCAGACCGGCGATAGAAGCCGGTGAAGAGAGACTGGGCTTCCTGCCTGGAGATTTTTCTCAGAAAGTAGATCCGTATCTGAGACCTCTTTACGATGCGCTGTATGATATGTACGGACCGGAAAAAGCTGACAGGCTCAGGGAAAAGGGGACGATAGAGATAGCGCCTCTTGCATACATGAGGGGAAGGACTCTCAACAGAGCGCGGGTGATAATAGATGAAAGTCAGAATGCATCGCTTTCGACGCTTAAGATGGCGCTTACGCGTCTGGGGGAGGGATCTAAAATGGTGCTCACAGGAGATGTTACACAGATAGACCTTCCAAAGAAAGAAACTTCAGGACTTGAGAGATGTTCGCGAATACTCAGCTCCATAGACGGAATAGCTGTAGTGAAGCTTGGAAACCGCGACGTTGTAAGGAATAAAATAGTTAAAGAGATCGTAAAGGCATTTGAGAAAGCGGAAACAGGAAAAAAATGATAATAATTTGCAGTGATGAAAAAGTTTTAGATGAGAATGTGGAAGAAGTCTTTACGAGGGCTGCTGAAACTGTGTTTGAAGAAGAAGGACTCGATCCGGAAGATATAGAAATAAGCGTAAGTTTCGTATCTCCTGAGGAAATAAAGGCTTTGAATCTCGAGTACAGAGGGATAGACAGTGTTACCGACGTGCTGTCGTTTCCGATGTTTGAAGATGAGGAAGATATATGCGCCGGTGAAGGGGAGGTATTGCTTGGAGATGTGGTGATATGCCCTGAAAGGGCAGAAAGCCAGGCCTTCGAATACGGTCATTCCAATAAGAGGGAACTGACATATTTATTTGTGCACAGCGTTCTTCATCTCCTCGGATATGACCATATGGAGGAAGAAGAGAAAAAGCAGATGAGAGAAAAAGAAGAGAAAGTCATGACAGCGCTCGATCTTACGAGACAGTGAGGATGGAAATATGAAGATATGCGACAGGGAAAATATTGAGAAATATAAAATGCTCTATAAAAAAGCTGCTGAAATAAGCAAAAATGCATACGCTCCTTATTCCGACTTTAAAGTCGGCGCGGCGCTGATGACTGATGAAGGCAGGGTATATACAGGTGTGAATATAGAAAATTCATCTTTTGGAGCGGGAATATGTGCTGAAAGGACAGCGTTTGCAAAAGCTGTTTCTGAAGGCGAAAGACATTTTTCTGCTATAGCAGTATATGCGGAAAAGGATGAAGCTGTACCGTGCGGCATATGCCGTCAGTTT
>UQNP01000040.1 GCA_900542385.1 uncultured Eubacterium sp. | reverse complement strand
ATAGAGAAGATATAATGATCACCAATGGTGGATCGGAAGCACTCAATATGGTATTCACATCGATACTGAACTGCGGGGATGAAGTTATTATACCTGAGCCTTTTTATACGAATTACCATACTTTCATAACTGCTGCCGGAGGTAAAGTAACACCTGTTACAACAAAAGCAGAAGACGGATATGATTTTGCGAAAAAAGAGCTTATAGAGAAAGCCGTAAATGAAAATACAAGGGCAATATGCTGCATAAGTCCCGGCAATCCTACAGGCAGGGTCCTGACCCTCGATGATATGAGGCTTATCGGTGATATCGCGGTCAAATACGATCTGTGGATAATAGCAGATGAAGTATATAGAGAATTTGCTTATGACGGACAGAAAGTCACTTCATTTGGAATGCTTGAAGATCTGAAAGAGAGAGTCATAATAATAGATTCAATATCTAAGAGATTTTCTGCCTGCGGAGCGAGAGTGGGATATGCAGCAAGCAAAAACAGGGATCTTATGGACGCATTGCTCAAATTAGCGCAGGGAAGGTTGTGCTGCCCTACACTGGAACAGGTAGGTGCTGCTGCTCTTTATGGCCTTGATGATAATTATTATACTGATATCAGAAAAGAGTATGAAGAAAGACGTGATGCTGCTTACGGCGAAATAAAAAAGATACCGGGAGTAATATGTCAGAAACCGGGCGGATCATTTTATATGATGGCAAAACTGCCGGTGGAAAACGTTGATGATTTTCTCATGTTCATGCTGACAGAATTTGAAGACAAGGGTGAGACTGTCATGTTTGCTCCTGCTGAGGGATTCTACGGAACAGAAGGTCTTGGAAGAGACGAAATACGTATAGCTTACGTTCTGAGCAGTGAAAAGATGAAAAGAGGCGTGGAACTTATCAGACTCGGTATCGAAGCATATAACGAAAGGAAGAACTGATGGCGTCAAAAAAAATTTCACCTATGATGCAGCAGTATCTGGATATAAAGGAGAACTACCGCGATTGTATACTGTTTTTCAGGCTGGGGGATTTCTATGAAATGTTTTTTGATGATGCGAAGCTGGCATCTAAAGAACTTGAACTCACCCTTACAGGCAAGAATTGCGGAATGGAGGAAAGAGCACCCATGTGCGGTGTTCCTTTCCACTCCGCAGATACATACATAGCGCGTCTCGTAGGAAGAGGATATAAAGTCGCTATATGTGAACAGACGGAAGATCCGGCATCTGCAAAGGGGATCGTAAAGAGAGAAGTGATACGTATAGTCACTCCCGGGACCGTGACAAGCAGCAGCATGCTTGATGAAAAGGAGAACAACTACATAGCTTCTGTATTCGCGGATGAAACAAAGATAGGTCTTGCATACTGTGATATTTCAACGGGAGAGATACATCTTACAACTATAGAGGGAAGTACGGGAATAGAAAATCTTACAAATGAACTGGTCAAAATAAATGCCAAGGAAGTGCTTTTAAATAAGAGTACGGACAGTATAATACAGACAGAAAAAATGAAGCCCGTGACAGAGGCTTATTTTAATTTTCTGGGAGATGAATATTACAGACGCGATGCACTGCGTGAGACCATAAAGAATCAGTTCAAAGTAGGCGCTCTGCTGGGTATAGGAATAGAGGAAGATTCGGCTGCTGAATCAGCTCTCGGATCGCTGCTTCTTTATCTTATGGAGACTCAAAAGGGCAGTCTTGGCCATATAGTATCCCTTGATACCTATTCCATGGGACGGCATATGTCTTTGGACAAGTCGACGATAAAAAACCTTGAACTTACGGAAACTTTATTTGAAAAAAAGATAAAAGGCTCTCTGCTCGGAGTATTGGACAAGACTCATACGGCTATGGGATCGCGAAAGCTCAAACAGTGGATAAAAGAGCCGCTCAAAAGCGTTGGCGAAATACGGATGAGACTTGACGCCGTTGAATGTCTTACTGAAAATATTCTGACGAGAAACAATATAAGGGAGCATCTGAAGCTCGTATACGATTTTGAAAGACTTGTCGGCCGTGTATCATGCGGAAGCGCCAACGGTAAGGATCTGATAGCACTTAAAAATTCCTGCCGCGCTATTCCTGCTGTAAAGGAAGATCTTGCATCTCTGGATGATATGCTGCTCTCCAAGCTGAACGATGAGATACACGATCTTGGAGAAGTATATGAACTTATCGAAAAAAGTATAGTGGATGATCCTCCGTATACTGTAAAAGAAGGCGGAATAATAAAAGAAGGGTATTCCGCAGAGCTTGACGAGCTTAAAAATTCGATAAAAGATGCGCAAAGCTGGATAGCCGGTCTTGAAAACAGCGAAAGAGAGCGGACCGGCATAAAAAATCTGAAGGTCGGATACAATAAAGTTTTCGGTTACTATATAGAAGTAACTAAATCATACTTTGATCTGATACCTGAAAATTATATAAGAAAGCAGACGCTTGTAAACTGTGAAAGATTCATAACACCGGAGCTGAAAGAGACTGAAAGACTCGTTTTAAATGCTGAGACAGGAATAAATCAGCAGGAATATGAACTTTTCACTGAAATCAAAAACAAACTGAAAGAATATACAGAGTCTATACAGCAAACTTCCAAAGCTATAGCAGCCTTAGATGTCCTCGTTTCTTTCGCAGACGCAGGAGAAACCAACGGTTACGTCAAACCGGAGGTGAACGAAGAAGATGTAATAGCCATAGAAAACGGCAGACATCCTGTCATAGAACAGACTATAAGAGACGGGATATTCGTAGGAAACAGCGTATATCTCGACAAGAGAAATCAGAGCCTTTTGTTAATAACGGGACCTAATATGTCCGGAAAATCCACATATATGAGGCAGACTGCACTCATAGTGCTCATGGCTCAGGCGGGATGCTTCGTTCCTTGCGACAGCGCCAGGATAGGTGTATGCGACAGGATATTTACGCGTATAGGCGCGTCGGATAATCTTGCACAGGGGCAAAGTACGTTCTTTGTTGAAATGAGCGAGCTTTCATACATACTCAATACGGCCACTGAAAGGAGCCTGATAATCCTCGATGAAATAGGCAGAGGCACAAGTACATATGACGGACTTTCCATAGCCTGGGCTGCCGCTGAATACATATGCAGGAAAGATCGCAGGATAAGAACGCTGTTTGCCACCCATTACCACGAGATGACAGAGCTTGAAGAAACTCTGGAAGGTGTAAAAAATTTTAACGTAGATGTGGCTGAAGAAAACGGAAACGTAGTATTTCTCCATAAAATAGTAGAAGGCAGCGCCAGCAGGAGCTACGGAATACATGTCGCCAGGCTGGCAGGAGCACCGGAGGAGCTGCTGTCGCGCGCGGAAGAGCGTCTGGAAGAGCTGGAAAGCAGGAGCAGAGAAGCGGAAGAGATCATGTATACCGAAAGTGCAAAAAAAGCCGACCACAAAGCAGGCGTAGAAGATGATACAGCTGCACCTCAGCAAATGTCATTGTTCGATCTTGCGCCTAACACGATAGTAAAACGCCTGAAAGAGCTGGATCTCATGGAGACCACACCTTCTCAGGCTCTGAAAATACTGGAGGAACTTAAAGAATACATATGATACATGTTCTTGAAAAGAAAGTTGCAGATAAGATTGCCGCAGGAGAAGTCATAGACCGGCCTGTGTCTATCATAAAAGAGCTTTTGGAAAATTCCATAGACGCCGGAGCCGACAACATAACAGTTGAAATAAAAAACGGCGGAAAATCGTATATAAGAGTTACGGACAACGGATGCGGGATATCTCCGGAAGATATCGAAACGGCGTTTAAACGTCATGCGACGAGCAAGATATCATCAGTAAAGGATCTCGATTCGATAATAACTTTAGGTTTTAGAGGGGAAGCACTTGCAAGCATATGCGCAGTTTCAAGAGTCGAGCTTATAAGCAAAACCTCTGAAAACAAAATAGGCAGGCGTATAGTGACGGAAGGCAGCGAGATCATAGTAAACGAGGGGTGTGGATGTCCCGACGGTACTACGGTGAGCGTCAGAGATCTGTTCTACAATGTGCCTGCAAGGAAAAAGTTTCTGTCTTCTGACAATGGAGAATCAAGGCGCATAATAGATATGGTATCAAGGATAGCACTGTCCTATCCGGATATAAGGATAACGCTGATAAACGGACGGTCCAAAGTCTTTTCCACTCAAGGCAGAGGAAATATATTCAACAGCATAGTCAGCATATACGGAAACGATACAGGAAGAGATCTGCTCCCGGTAGAAAGCAGAAGAGGCGAATATCTTCTGAAAGGATATATATCTGCTCCGTCAGCATCTTCTTCATCAAGAAGCAGACAGATCTTCTGTGTGAACGGACGTGTGGTGTCGAGCAAAGTCATCGAAAGAGCTGTAGACGATGCCTATCACGATAAACTTTTCCATGGGAGATATCCGGCAGCCTTTCTTTTTTTGTCGATGCCCCCTTCAAAATTAGATGTAAATATACATCCCACAAAGAAAGAAGTGAGATTCGATGATGATTTTGAGGTCAGAGATTTCATATCATCATCGGTAAGGAACGCTCTGGACTCCATGGAAGCGCTGCCGCAGATAAGGGCAGAAGATATAAAACCGGCAGTTCCCAAAGCGTCGCAGACAGTTGAAAAAGAGCCGGGGACATCAGAGGAAAACACCTTTAAACCGCAGAACGTAAAAAAAGAGCCGGAAGAACAGATAGATATAAAGGACATGCTGCATTCTCTAAGGCAGAAGAGCGTATCTCAGCATGAAACGGTTTTAAAGGAAGATAAGGTGACCGAATTAAAAAATGAAGATCGAGCTGAAATACCGGAAGTTAAAACGCCTGAGTTTTCTGCGAGGATACCGGATTTTACAGGGCTGGAATGTTTCGGAAGCATTTTTAATACTTATATTTTAGCTTCAGACGGAACTGACTTTTATCTCATAGATCAGCACGCCGCTCATGAAAGGATATTCTATGAAAAGCTTTTAAACCAGTATACTTCATCACAGAAGGCTATGCAGAGACTTCTTGTCCCGATCAATGTAAGTGTTCCGGCGCACATACCGGAGACTGAAAGCGACTGGATCGGCTGCCTGAGAAATATGGGATATGATATAGAATACTTTGGAAACAAGACATACATAGTGCGTGAGATCCCAGCATTCATGGAGCTTGCAGAAGCGGAGGATTTCTTAAAGGATGTGTTCATGCAGCTGGAAGAAAAACCTGATCTGACCGACCGGAAATCGCTGGATAGGATAATAATGAGATCCTGCAAGAGTGCAGTCAAAGGAGGCGATCATCTTACCTTCGAAGAGATAAAAGCTCTGCTTAAGGATCTTAACGGATGTGAAAATCCTTTTTCCTGTCCTCACGGACGGCCGACTTTTGTCAGAATGACGAAATATGAAATAGAAAAAATGTTCAAACGAGTATAAAAGGTTTGATGAAATGGATAAAATCATTGTGATCGCAGGGCCCACAGCAGTGGGAAAAACGAAATTTGCTATAGCTATAGCTGAAAAATTCAACGCAGAGATAGTTTCGTGTGATTCTATGCAGCTTTACAAATACATGGACATAGGCAGTGCGAAGCCTACGGAAGAGGAGATGGCGCGGGTAAAGCATCATCTTGTTGATTTTGCAGATCCGCGTGAGGATTTTTCTGTAGCAAGGTACCAGCAGCTTGCAAAAAAGGCAATAAGAAACATATTGGAAAAAGGAAAGCTCCCGCTGATATCCGGAGGAACAGGTCTTTACCTGAATTCAATACTGTACGATATGGAGTTTTCGCCACATTCCAAAGATACATACTACAGGGAGAAACTTGAGAAGATCGCAGAAGCGAAAGGCTCCCGGGAACTTCACAGGATGCTGGCAGAGCTGGACGCAGACGCAGCGGAAGAAATACATCCCAATAACAAAAAGCGTTTGATACGTGCCCTTGAAAGGCTTAATGAAGGAGAGGAGCACGTGAAACCTTTCCGCGGCATATGCAGAGAAAATCCAGAGTATGATGCGATCCTCATAGGACTTACGAGAAACAGAGAAGAGCTCTATGACAGGATCAACCGGAGAGTGGATGAGCTGGTCAGTGAAGGGCTTTTTAAAGAAGTTGAGAAGCTTATGGATATGGGCCTTACATCGGAAGATATATCTATGAAAGGCATAGGATATAAAGAGATAATAGATTATTTCACAGGTGTCTGTGATGCAGAGACAGCTATCGACAATGTTAAAAAAAATACGAGGCATTACGCCAAAAAACAGTTAACGTGGTTCAGAAGATATGATAAAATGAATTGGTACAATATTTCTGATTTCAGAAATGACGAGGAGGCTGCGGAAGAGATATCGTTATGGCTGGAGAAAAAAATATAAAGCTCCGAAATAAAAGCGACAAGCCGGATAATATAGTCCTTAAGGAACATGAGATCCTGCTTAAGTGTGAAACTATAGAAAGAGAACTGCCCAGCTTTTTAAGGGGCTTTTTTGCTTATCTGAAAGGTAATGTGCTTCCTATGACACGCTTTTCGTATTTAAGCGATATAAAGTTTTTCTGCCGCTATCTCATAGATGAGACTGACCTCACGGAAGCTGAAGATATCTCTGACATAAAAGCCGGTGAATTTAATAATATTAAAGCAGTGGACGTTAATATATTCCTTGATTACTGCAGAAGATATACAGTGGAGGAAGGGGACAGCAAAGTAATATACGAAAACAGCAACAGGACGCTGGCGAGAAAGAAATCCTCTCTTTCTGTAATGTTCAAGCAGCTTTACAGACAAGAAGTCATAGAAAAGAACATAACTGACGGCTTCGATCCGATCAGAGTGCCTAAAGCAGGTGAACGTGAAATCAAAGCGCTCCAGGATGACGAAGTGATGATCATGCTTGATGCGGTATCCAACGGTACGGAGCTTACGCCTAAGGAAAAACAGTACTGGGAAAAGACAAAAAAAAGAGATAAAGCTATCCTTATGCTGTTCATAACCTACGGTCTGAGACTTTTTGAACTTCAGCAGCTAAACGTTTCGTCTTTCAATTTTTCACGAGGAGAATTCAAAATATACAGGAAACGCGACAAAGAAGCTATCATGCCCCTTAATAGCTCTGTGACCGAAACTGTTAAGGACTACATAGAAAATGAACGTGCTTCAGACGATGAAATAGATGATATGCATAAAGATGCGCTGTTTTTATCATTGCAGGGAAGACGAATGACTGAAAGGCAGATACGCGAGCTGGTCAAAAAATACACTTCCATAGGAATGTCTACGTCCAGAAAAACAGGATACAGCCCTCATAAACTGAGAGCTACAGCAGCTACGAGCCTTATAGGAAGGGGCAATTCTATATTTGATGTCCAGGCCCTTTTGGATCACGAACAGGTGACGACAACGCAGTTTTATGCCAATCATAAGATGAATGTGAAAAGAGATCTGGTAAAAGATATGGAATGGGAGACGGAGAGGAAGGAATCAAAGGAAAGGGAATAAGAGAATGAAAAAAGTTATTACTGTACTGACGGCTTCGATACTTATAATGATAATGGCGTTTTCCACGGCGTTCTCTTTTGCTGTGACCAATACACGGGAAAACAACCGGAACGAAAACAACAGTGAAAACTATGAAAATAACGGAGGAGCAGGCGAAGAAAACGGCGGCTCTGAAAACAATACAGATGAAGAGGATGAAAATCAGCAGGACAGAAACAACAACTCCGATAACGACAGCAGAAGTGAGGAAGACGAAGAAGATAACGACGAAGCTGATACAGGCGATGTAGATACTTCCTGGTTTGATTATAAAAATCCGAAAACTGAATACAACATAACATCCGAAGCGCAGCTCAGGGGACTGGCAAGTCTTGTCAATGAAGAACAGCCTCTCTGGAAGCCTACGCGTGTAGAGAGCTTTGAAGGGGTCACATTCACCCTTACGAAAGATATAAAGCTCACCCGGGAGTGGACGCCTATAGGCTCAGATTCATCTGTAAGCTTTGCAGGAACTTTTGACGGAGACGGTCATACCATAAGCGGTGTTGATATATCAGCCGGCGAAACCAATACGGGATTTTTCGGATATCTTACAGGTGAAGTAAGGAATCTCACATTAAAAGGCACGATAGAATCGACCTCCGGAGACTGCGGAGGTATCGTCGGAGAACTGGATTCGGCAGGAAGAATAACGGAATGTGTTTCCGATATAGATGTATCAGCGAGGAGCAAAACCGGAGGGATCGCAGGTAATAACAACGGCGGAACAATAACAGACAGTATAAACAAGGGCCGCGTAAAGGGAACTTATAAGGTCGGCGGAGTAGTCGGCGAAAACTGGGGCGGCACTGTTGAAAGATGCGGTAATGAAGGCGCTGTATCATCTTCGGTGAGAGGTGTTGCAACCTTCGGTACAGGCGGAGTTGCGGGAAGATCTGTAGCATCTGATGCAGTGGTATCGGAATGCTACAATATAGGTCCGATTAATTCTGCAACTGAAGCAACAGGCGGAGTAGTAGGTTATACCAATGCAGAGCATTCCACCGTGATAAACAGTTACAATACAGGAGATATAAAAATCAAGAAGATCGATGAGAAAAAGGAGTTCAGCGAAGCCTGGGCAGGCGGAGTAGTAGGTGCGGTAGGTACTGACGGAGTAGTCATATCAAATTGCTACGGCGCCGGTGATATTTCCGGAGCTGACGTCACAGGAGGAGTCATCGGCACATACATAGCTGACGATGATGCCCGTGTAGAGACATATATAGAAAACAATTATTATCTGAATGAGTACTGCGACAGCGGAATAGGCGATAACAACGGCTCAGGCCCGGCGGAAGTGCAGAAATGCGCATCGGGAGTTACCGGCGGCTCGCTCAGCGGTATGGCTTCGGCGCTTAGCATATCATATATGCGTGATTCTTCAGGCCTTTACGGAGGAAAGGGATATCCTGTGCTGAGATGGCAGGAACCGCTTTCTTCTGAAGATCAATCTTATATAGACGGGGTTTCTATGGACGTACAGAGGAAATTAGACAATTACCTCATAAACAACACAGATGCGTCAAATAAGGGAGGTATAATCCTTAGTATATTCAATCCCGATAACTATCTCACGGATGCGCTCTTGATGTACAGTGAATCCGTAGATGAGAACCAGCAGGAGCAAGACGATGAAGAAAATGCAGAATAATACTTACAGACTCCTTCGGGAAAAGTTTGGGATATCAGAAGAGATCCTCAAGCTCATAGATAAATGTGAGAAACAGACGGTCCATTTATTCAGAGAAATGGACGATACGATGACATACAATCAATATAAAGTGCTGGCGGCGTTCCAGAAGAATTCCATAAGGGACATGCACTTTTCATGGAATACGGGATATGGATACGACGATCCCGGAAGGGATGCAGTCGAAAGGGTCTATGCCGACATATTCAACACAGAAGCAGCCTTGGTGAGACCTACGATAGTGAACGGGACACATGCTCTTTCCCTGGCTTTAGCAGGAGTACTGAGACCGGGAGACGAGCTTATATACTGTACAGGAGCTCCCTACGATACTCTTGAGGAGACTATAGGCATCAGGGGAGAAGGCAAAGGCTCTCTGATGGAATACGGTATATCGTATAAGCAGGTAGAGCTTACGGCTGACGGCAGGATAGATTTTGACGCCCTTAAAAACGCTATAAGTCCGAAGACCAGGATGGTGGCGATGCAGAGGGCAACGGGATACAGCTGGAGAAAAGCGATCTCCATAGAAGAAATTGAAGAACTGACAGCTTTTGTGAAAAATATAGATCCGCAGATAATATGTATGGCAGACAATTGCTACGGCGAATTTCTGCATACAAAGGAGCCTACAGATGTCGGTATTGATATCATGGCCGGATCTTTGATAAAAAACCCTGGAGGAGGGCTTGCTCTGACAGGGGGATATGTGGCAGGGAGAAAAGATCTTATAGATAATGTATCCTATAGAATGACCTCTCCCGGTATAGGCGGAGAATGCGGGCTTACTTTCGGTCAGACACGTTCGATCCTGCAGGGATTGTTCACTGCGCCTAAAACTGTGAACGGTGCCTTAAAAGGTGCTGTTCTATGCGCTAAAGTTTTTGAAACTCTGGGATATGAAGTCTGCCCGGGTCCTGAAGACATGAGGAGCGATATAATACAGTCGGTCAAGCTTAAAAGTCCTGAAAAAATAATCGCTTTCTGTCAGGGCGTACAGGCTGCGGCACCGGTGGATTCACAGGTAATGCCTGAGCCGTGGGATATGCCGGGATACGATGATCCGGTGATAATGGCAGCAGGAGCTTTCGTACAGGGCTCTTCGATAGAACTTTCGGCTGATGCTCCGATAAGGGAGCCGTACATAGTTTATTTTCAGGGAGGACTCACATATGAACATTCCAAGTTCGGTGTCATAAGAGCTCTTCAGGAAATGAAAGACAGAGGACTTATAGCTATCTGACGATGTCAAGGAGATACAGATGACACTGCAGGAAGAAAGAAAGAGAAATTTAAGAAAAAAGTTTAAGATATTTGCAGCCGTATTCAAAATGCTTATATTTCTCGCTATAATCGTCGGCATACCTCTGTATCTGTATTTTTTTCAAAAGGACCTGATAAATGAGTTTTCGAGCATGGAAAACGTTCACGGTCTTTTTGAGGAATATAAAACTCAGGGAATATTTTTCTATATAGGTGCTCAGGCACTTCAGATAATCATATGTATCATACCGGGGCAGTGGCTCCAGTTCGGCGCAGGATACGTGTACGGATTCTGGCTGGGGTATCTGTTCTCTCTCATCGGCGCACTGGTAGGTACAGTTTTGACATATTATATAGCAAAAGTTCTTGGACATGATGCTATGCATTTAATTTTCGGTGAAGAAAAGTTCAGAAAAATGGTAAATAAGCTGAACAGCAAAAAAGCCGTAATAATAGTTTTCTTTATATTCCTTGTTCCCGGAGTGCCTAAAGATATGTGCAATTATGTAGCGGGACTTTCTGAAATAAAACTCAAACCTTTTCTTATCGTTTCTCTTATCGGCAGGACTCCCGGCATGATGGGAAGTCTGCTCATCGGACGTCAGATAGGTACGGGAGGATATGTCAGCGCTGTAGTGATAGCCGCCATCGCGGTAATAGCCTTTGTACTGTGTGTAGTATTCAGAAAACGTCTGACCTCGATCATGAATAAAGGGTATGATAAACTGATGAAATTGTAATAAAAATCGATATTTGCACGAAAACAGGCGTATGTTTATGCCTGTTTTTTTGTTTGAGAACTACAATTTATTTACCGTATACCGTAACCGTATATTGATAAAAAGCATATCAAACAATTCTTAACAAGTATTAGACATTAAAACAAATGCAGATCTATAATGTTTTCAAAAGAAAATACAGATGTTTTCAAGGAGAAATGCAATGAAAAAAATATTTATATGTGTTGTTTTATTTGGTTTGATTTTTTCTTTATTCGCTTGCGATACGTCAAAAGATCTGAGAAACGATAATGCTGGATCAACGGAAGATAATTTGCAAAATGGAGAAAATACAAATGGCGGAGAAGAAAAACGTGTGAAAATAATGAGCGGAAAAAATAGCATATCTATTTGGGAAGAGTAGAATCAGGGCTTGAGATATTGGCAAATCAAAGTGTAGATTTTTCTGCGAGAATAGAAGTCAACGAATAAAGAACGAATGTTTATAAAAATACTTGACTACGAACATATATTCTGATATACTATGAATATAAAAAGAACAAACGTTTGAAAGGGCAGGAGAGTGCTGTTTGTTCAGGAAAGGGGAGTATAAATATATGAGAAGCAGTCAGAGAAAGAGAAAAAAATACAGGATCAAATCAAAAGCAAGATTCATAACATCTGTAGTTATAATGCTTGGAATAATCATAAGCGGATTCAGCGCAGTGACCGGTTTGAATATATCTACAGCGTTGACTAAACCTCAATATGAATACGTACACGTAAAAAGCGGCGATACTTTATGGAATATAGCTGACAGGTATAAAAACGACGATACTGATATACGAGAGGCAGTTTTTGAGATCAGCGAGGCAAATGACGGTATTGAAGCATCTGATCTGTATCCCGGAATGGTAATAGCTGTACCTGAAGAACTGTAAACGAAGTCAAAGGAAATACAGTAAAAAGCTCATTTATTAAAGGATCTGTATATCAGCAAAGGATAAAAAAATCGCTTAAAACGAAAATTAAAGCCTCGGTTATAATGTGATTTAATATGTAACCGGTACGGATCTACAAAAATAACAGTAATAAATAATCATCACATATAATATAAGAAAACCTCCGAAATTACTTATAGAATTCGGAGGTTTTTAGTATTTGACGAGTTATATGCAGTTTTTAGTTTTAACTATTCCGATAATTATGATTATAGGAATAGTTGCGAGTCTTCCCTTACTGCTCAAATATCATTATCATATTCATATCAGCATAATTGAGCTGAAGTTCATCTCCCGCAATTTCAAATGTGAGAGTCATATCTGAATCATCTGTAAGTTCATATGTATTATCGCCGTTTGCTGTTACTTCACCTTCACCGCTTACATCCATAAAGCTGAATGTGCAAGTGCCGTCGTCTCTGATCTCAAATGTAGGCATTTCATCCATTGCGCCTGTTGCTTTAAGATCATCTGCGGAAATCGTCTGACCTGCATAATCAACACTTGTCATTTCCCAGTTTCCTACTGCGGGATCGTTTTCAAGGGCGGCTCCTCCGCAGGATGCAAAGAACATTGAAATTACAACTAATACAGCTGCGATAACAGATAGTTTTTTTATCTTTTTCATTTCTTTTCTCCTTCTTCTTTAAACTAAAATTTTTTTCATCAAAGAAAAAACATTATCCCCGATGATATACAATTATATCATAGATATATTTCTACTGGAATAAAATTGTAATAAAAGAAATGTAAAATCTTTTTAAGCGCTGTTTAAATTGAATCAAGGTAGCTTTGAAGTATTATCACGGCGGCTTGCTTATCTATGACTTTTTTTCTCTTTTTTCTGCTCACATCTGCATCTATCAGTACTTTTTCAGCCATCACC
>UQNP01000039.1 GCA_900542385.1 uncultured Eubacterium sp. | reverse complement strand
GACACATGTGTATATCGGCATGAGTAGATATTGCGTCGTATACTTCCGAGAGACCTTTCTTTATAAAGTTTACCTTGAAGCCGTGGCTGTACAGGAATGTTTTCAAAGAGCTGCACGCCAGAGGTGAGATGTATATTTCTTCCATTTGTTCCCTTTCGTTATATTTGATTTGAAAATTCTGTGTTTTACGGTATATTATATCATATATGGTAAAAAGGAAAGGGAGGGAAGTGTTTTGGACAAGCAGAAATTGTATGATATTATATTCGATAATCCGTATCTGGGAATATGTGTGACAGATGGCGAATGCAATGTGATAGATGTAAACGAAGTTCACAGCCGTATAACCGGATTGTCAGAAGAAGTCTTCAGGGGAAACAATATGCGCGATCTGGTAAATAAGAAAGTTTTATCTGTTTCGTCTTCCGTTGAAGTGGCAAAAAAGGGGGAAGAGGTTACACTGCATCAAATGGTTTCCAACGGCAGGCATTACGATGTAAAAGCATTCCCGATAAAAGATAAAGAGAACAATGATTGCATAGAGTATATAGTCAGCTTTCTGCTGGATGTTTCAGATATAATAAAAACTAAAGAGATAGCAAACAGACTGAAGCAGAATGTGTTGGAAATGGAAGAGAAGTATAAGAAACTGCTGACCTCCGTAGGAGAAAAAGACAGTGAAAGCATAATATATAAAAGCAAGAAAATGCAGGACCTGGTAGACAGAGCAAAAAAATGTTCAGAAAATGATGTGCCTGTACTTATAACCGGACCGTCGGGATCCGGAAAAGAAATGATAGCTTCTTTGATTCATAGGGAAAGCGGAAGAAAAAATGAAAAGTTTATCAAAATAAACTGTGCGGCAATCCCGGAAAATCTCCTCGAATCAGAGCTTTTCGGATATGAGAAGGGAGCGTTTACCGGGGCGTTGAAAGATGGAAAGAGGGGAATACTGGAAGAGTGCAGCGGAGGAACGATACTTTTGGATGAAATAGGTGAAATGAGCCTCTCTGTCCAGGCGAAACTTCTTCGTGTGCTGCAGGAGAATAAAATAAGGAGAATAGGCAGTAGTGAGGAAAAGGAAGTTGATGTAAGAATACTGGCTGCAACAAATGTAAATCTCAAGGAAAAAATAAAGCAGAAAAGCTTCAGGGCAGATCTGTATTACCGATTGAATGTAATAGAATTGAAAGTACCGGGATTGAAGGAAAGGATAGAAGACATACCGCTGCTTATATATTATTTTATGCAGATATTCAATGAAAAATATAAGAAAGATAAAAAACTTGACAGGGAATCGGTCAAATATCTATGCGGTATCGAGTATCCGGGGAACGTAAGAGAATTGAAGAATACCGTAGAACGTTTAATAATACAGAGTGATGATAAAAATATTTCCTTGGAAGAAGTGCTCGATATAATGGATGTGGATGAAACGCATTATTATAAAGGGAGCAGAGTTGATTTGGATTTGTATAAAGGAAAAGGACTTAAAGAGATCATGGCTGATTATGAAAAGAATGTTCTAAAAGAGTTTTTTATGGAATACAGGAATTCATCTCAGGTTGCAAAGAGATTAAAGGTTGACAGAACTACAATTTCAAGAAAAAGAAAAGAATATAATATATAGATATACAGGCAGGCAATGATAAACTGTGTGCAAAAATGAACATGTGCATTTTTGCACTGTATTGAAGAAAAGGCTGCAAATTAGGCATTTGTCGAATAGTATCCACAGAAACCGTGTATTTTTACACGGTTTCTGTTTTTTGCGAAAATTAAAAAAATAAGCAATATTAAGGCTTTGAGTGTGTTTTATAGTTGGCATGATTATTGCTTTATTTATATGCAGAATGCATGCATTAAATGTTTTGATGGTAGTTTTGTTTGAAAGGAGTAGAATAATGCCTTATGCGACATGCCGTTTCCCCCTTGTATCAGAATTCAAGAGGCTCGGAGACAAAAATAAATTCGTGGCATTTATTGATTCGTTATTGTCAGGTTTTGGGCAGATTGCATTCAGCGACAATCCCTGGTCGGGACTTATATTGATAATAGGATGCTTTGTAGGCTCTTTTGAACAGGCGGTAGCAGGTCTGTGCGCCGCCATAACGGCTACAGCGTTTGCTTATATCATCGGTACGGATAAGCTGGTGATAAGAATGGGGCTTTTTACATTCAACGCAGCGTTAGCAGGGCTGGGGATACCGCTGTTTATATTTCCGGGACAGTCTGTATCAGTTGCAATGATAATACTGGCTGTTATAGCCGGGATAATGTGTGTGCTCATCACAGCAGCTCTCAACAAAATATTTTCAACGAGGAATGTACCGAGTCTGGCACTTCCGTACTGTATAACTTTGTTTGTATTGATACCGGCGTCTTTGAAACTTGGAACCATGCATACGACTACCTCAGTTGTACCGTTTCTGGATGCGCCGTTAGGTGCGGAGAACGCGCAGATGACTGCCTGCAGTGCAGGAGACTTTTTTACTGCCGTACTTAACAATATGGCGGAAATAATATGGCAGGCGAATATCTGGTCAGGAATGCTCTATCTGCTGGCAGTAGTTATATCGTCGAGAGTAGATGCGATATCCGCAGTGATTGCCAGCGTGGTGGCAACAGCAGTTGCTGTGATGATGGGTCTTTCCTTAGATAATATAATGATAGGCTTATACGGGTACAATGCCATACTTCTGATGCAGGCAATATTCGGAAGAGGCTATAAGATGTCTGTGATATCGTTTGTGATGAGTGTGATACTGGCGATAATATCGGTGTTCGTGACATTGTGGATGCAGACTCTGTTCGCGGCTCTCGGCGCTGCGGTCACTGCATTCCCTTATGCAATTATGGCTATAGGCACGTTCCTTGCGAGAGACGTTATGAAAAAGATGCATTATATAGATCCTGTGAAGTGGGGAGTACCTGAGACAATAGCGAAAGAACTGAAAAAAGAAGAACAAGGCAAGTGAGTTTAAGGAGGTTCAAAATGTATACTGAAAAAGAAAGAATTTATGGGAATGAAAATAGAATCAAAGTGGCAGCGATACAGATATCATATGAAATGGGAAAAAAGGAGGAAACTCTGAAAAAAATAGATGAAAAGATATCCGAGGCAGCGGATAACGGAGCAAAACTCGTAGTTTTACCGGAATGCTGTACTACAGGGTATGTATGGAACTGCAGGCAGGAAGCTGAGGAAATGGCCGAAGAGATTCCGGCTGGAAATACGGTGAAGCGCTGGGAAAAACTTGCTTCCGATAAAGATGTTTACATTGTAGGAGGCATAATTGAAAAAGAAAATTACAATCTGTACAATTCCGCTGTTTTGATAGGCCCGGACGGGTACATCGGAAAGTACAGAAAAATGCATTTATGGGATGAAGACAAACTGTGGTATGAGCCGGGTGATCTCGGGGTGCCGGTATGGAATACGCCAATAGGGAGAATAAGTATTCTGATATGTTATGATATGTGGTTTTCGGAAATGTGGAGAATATGTGCGCTTAAGGGTGCGGATATAGTATGCGTTCCTACAAACTGGCTTGTAGTCGAGGGGCTTCCGGATGATGTTCAGACGATGGCTCCTTACATGGCGATGGTGGCAGCAAATACAAATGCATTGTTTGTAGCATGTGCTGACAGAGTTGGTGCTGAAAGAGGAATAACTTTTCCTGGAAGAAGCATGATAGTAGGACCGGGAGGAATACCGGATAAAATAGCATCGCCTACAGATGAAGAAACGGTATACAGTGAATGCAATATGACCGATGCGAGAAAGTACAACTGGTGTGATCATACGGTCCTGTTCAGAGACAGAAGGACGGATTACTATGACGAAATGCTTGGAAGTGAAGAAGAAAAATTACCAATGTAATTAAAGGATCGTGATGATATGAAAGCAGATTATATTTTTACTAACGGTGAAATACATACTGTTGATGAAAATGACAGTATAGTTGATTCCATAGCGGTTATCGGAGACAGAATAGCAGCTGTGGGAAATGATGCGAAGAATCTGAAAGGAGATTGCACAAAGATTATCGACCTTGAAGGCAGAAGCATAGTTCCCGGCTTTATAGACGCGCATCTGCATATGGGTGTGCTGGGGATAAATCTGCTGTCCATAGACTGCAGATATCCGTATGTGAAGAGCATAGAGGATATAAAAGAAAAAATAAGAGAAAAGGCAAAAGGGCTGCCGCCCGGTGTCTGGATAAGAGGATGGGGATATGATCATTTAAAACTTAAGGAAAAAAGGCATCCCAACAGATGGGATCTGGATGAGGCAGCGCCGAACAACCCCGTTATTTTAACGAGAACATGCTCGCATATTTCAGTCCATAACTCTAAAAGCCTTGAGCTTGCAGGAATAACCGAAGACACAGAATCTCCTGAAGGCGGAGTTATAGAAAGAGACGACGGTAAAATCAACGGTGTTATGAAAGAAAACGCTCACATGAATATAGTTTCGTTTTCAGAGCCGACAGAAGAAGAACTGCGGAAAGGAATCAAAACGGCAAATGATCTTCTGATTTCCCAGGGAATAACCGGTGTGCATGATTCGGGAGGATACGGTCCGATGCAGATGCATGTCATGGAAAAGATGACAGAAAAAAATGAACTGGACGTAGACATATATAATATGCTTTTTTCTTTCAATAATAATCTGGAATTCATAAATTCATATATTGAGAAAGGATATGATGAAGCGCAGCGTAAAACCGTACTGAACATAGGACCTGTAAAGATAATGATAGACGGAAGCAGCAGCGGACCGACAGCGGCGACGCTGGAGCCCTATACAAGTGATCCGGGATTCAGTGGGATAATGAGCATGGAGCAGGATGATATCGACGATATCATCCTGAGAGCTCATAAAGCGGGATTTCAAGTGACGTGTCATGCTGTAGGAGATAAAGCTGTAAAGGCAATATTGGAAGCAATAGAGAAAGCTCTTGAAAAATATCCGAAAAAAAATCACAGACACAGGATAGAGCATTGCGGTATGGTAAACGATGAACTGGTTGAAAGGATAAAAAATAATCAAGTGGTTCCGATACCGCAGCCTGTATTTCTGTATGAATTCGGAGACGGATACATGATAAATTACGGAAAAGAAAGAACAGAGCATATGTTTACATGCAGGACATTTTTTGACGAAGGTATCATATGCGCCGGGAGCAGCGACTGTCCGATAACTTTTTCAGAACCTCTGCTCGGTATACATCTTGCCGTGAACAGAGAAACTTTCACGGGGCAGAAAATAAGTCAGAAAGAGAAAATCACAAAGACTCAGGCGCTGCGCATGTTCACTTACAACAGCGCATATGCAGCTTTTGAAGAGAATGAAAAGGGAAGTCTCGAGCCAGGGAAAAAGGCGAATTTCGTCGTTTTATCGGATTCATATGAAAAGTGTGCGGATAGTGATATAAAAAATTTGATAGTTGAATGTACGGTAAAAGACGGTAAAATCATATATCGATCCTGAGCTTGTTTTTTATCCTGAAACTTCGTATAATAGGTTTATGATTAATATAGGAAACAGCTGGGACGATGTCCTCAAAGGAGAATTTGATAAAGATTATTATCTGAAGCTCAGAGAGTTTTTGAAGAAGGAGTATTTTTCGAGACGCATATATCCCGATATGTACGATATATTTAATGCGCTCAAATTTACTCCTTATGAAAACGTAAAGGCGGTAATACTGGGGCAGGACCCATATCATCAGCCGGGGCAGGCTCATGGGCTTTGCTTTTCGGTAAAGAAAGGAGTTGCCAAACCGCCGTCGCTTATAAATATATTCAAAGAGCTTGAGAGTGATCTCGGGATAAAACAGCCGTCTCACGGATGTCTGGAAAACTGGGCAAAAAACGGAGTGCTTCTTTTGAATACAGTGCTGACTGTGAGAGAAGGTCAGGCGAATTCCCACAAAGGGAAAGGATGGGAGATACTTACAGACAGGATAATAGAGCTTTTGAACGAGCGTGAAAAGCCCATGGTGTTCATACTGTGGGGCGGAAATGCAAAGGCAAAAGAAAAATTTATAACAGGAAAACAGCACTGCATCATAAAAAGCGTGCATCCAAGTCCTCTTTCGGCACATGGAGGATTTTTCGGCGGAAAGTATTTTTCACGCACAAATGAATTTCTTGAATCCACAGGGCAGGAGCCTGTGGACTGGAGCATTCCTGAATAAACGAGGAACATCATGTGAGGAACATATGAAAGATCTCCACGATGAATACCGAGCCGCATGCACCCGCGGCAACGATTATAAGGCTTTTGCCTTTCAATGCGATAACGATTGCTGCGGCAAGACCTGCGACGGCTGATATCATGCTGTCAGTGGCATAAAGTATGGCAGGAAATGTCATTGCAGCGAGAACTGTATAAGGTATGTAATAGAGAAACGAATTTAAAAATCGGTTCTCTATTTTTTTATTTACAAGGACAAAAGGAACGGCTCTTATCAAATACGTTACACCTGCCATTACTATCAGATATGGGAGAAATTTCATAAAATCCATTTCAATCCACCTCCTTTACAGGGAAGAAAACAGCGCCGATGAAAGCCGCGGCGCAGGCGCTGATTATTATAGCGAATCCGGATGAGATATCTGAAAGCACCGGGGTATAATATATGATCGAACTTACGGCAACAGCTATGAGAACAACAGCCAGCACGCGGAAGCTTTCCTTTGCTTTTGGAGCTACTACTGCTATGAACATACCGTAAAGAGCGATGCCGAGCGCTCCCGTTATTATCTGCGGGAGTATGCTGCCGAGGACTGATCCGCATAACGTACCAAGAGACCATCCGAAGATGGGCAGGGATGCGAGTCCTGCGAAATATTCTCTCGTTATCTCCTCGTCGCGGCCTATGGCTACAGCAAAAATCTCGTCGGTTATGGCAAAACCGAGAATAAGTCGCCAAACCCCCCTGAATTTGTCTTCGACTTTTTGAGAGAGAGATATGCCCATAAGCGCATAGCGGGAGTTTATAACAAACTGGGTCAGCGCCATTTCCATGTAGGTTCCGGCGCTGGCAATGACAGTGATGCCGGCGAATTGCCCCGCTGATGTAAGATTAGTGAATGATATAAGAAGAGTTTCAAGAGCTGTGCAGCCGCTGTCCGCAGCCAGAAGACCGAATGCAATGGATACGGAGAAGTATCCCAGAGCAATTGGTATGCCGTCTCTCAAACCTTTGTTGAATTCCATTGGATGATCCTTTCAGAAATGTTATTGTATGCCAGATTATTACATACTTTGCTTTTTATGTATGATTAGTATATACTTAAAAACGAAATAAGTAAAATGTTTTGCCGGAGGAATTTTACGCATGGGGATGATATTTGTCTACTGGGGTATTTTGATAGGCTTTTACCTGATCGCATCAAGGCTCAGACGTTTTTCTGACAAGATGTCTTTTATGGGAAAGGCAATGATGGCTGCCATATATGTGCTTGTTTTTGTTATGGGCCTTAATATGGGAATAAACGAGCAGGTGACCTCAAGTCTCGGTATAATAGGATTACAGGCGCTTGTCATAACGGTTCTTTCGGTATTCGGAAGCATGCTGTTTATATTCTCCGCAAGGAAAAAGATGAAAATGGATAAATACGGCAATGTCCTGGGAAAAGGCGAAAGAGAAGGGGAACAGGATACAGACATAAAAGTGCAGCAAGAGCAGGAAAAAAGCTCTGTCGATATAAAAAGTACAGTGACTATAATACTGCTGGTAGCGGCGGGAGTGGTAATAGGAAAGTTTGTCGTTGCTGACAGGATGCCGAATATTTTAGATAGTTTCAGCGGATTTATAGGAACAGCCCTTACAGTGTTTTTATGCATACTGATAGCGATAATAGGATTTGATATGGGACTGTCGGGAACTGTTGTGGAAAATATAAAAAAAGCCGGGGGACGTGTTCTCGTCTTTCCGGTCGCGATAATCGCAGGAACCTTTATTTTTGGAGGCGCGGCAACTTTGATTTTCGGCTTTTCCGTAAAAGAGGGAATGGCGATATGTGCAGGTTTTGGATGGTATTCGTACGCTCCTGCGGTGATATCGGCTGCCGGTGCACAGTATGCCGTCGCGTCTGCTGTTTCTTTTATGCATAATGTGATAAGAGAAACCATGGGAATAATCTTTATTCCCATATTGTCGAAAAAAATCGGTTATCTTGAATCAATAGGAATTCCCGGTATAGGCACGATGGATGTATGTATGCCGATAGTTGAACGTTCGTGCAGGGAAGATACGGTGGTGTACGGATTTGTAAGCGGATTCATAATCTGCATATTCACATCGGTTTTCGTACCATTGATAATGGGAGTATAAAGCTTTTGAGCAAAAAGTTTTTAACGTCTGTGCAGGAATGCAGGCTCAAGCATATCTATCGTAGGGTGCACGCTGTAGAATGATTTGATTTCTTCATATTCTTTTAATGCTCTCTGCATGGAATCGGTATTAGGGTTTTCTGCACGCACAGCTTTTATCATTATGTTCTTCGATGTATGTTCGAGGGATGTGAACTCCATCATATTTACTCTATATCCGCAGGATTCCAGTCTTAGTCCTCTTAAAGAATCGGTAAGCAGCTCGGTAAATTTATCTTTTATTATGCCGTGTTTGAGCATAGGTTCATTTATCGAATTTTTTATCTGAGAAAAAAGTTCATGCTGACAGCATGGTACCGAAAGGATTACGCGCGTATCCCATCTTACGGCGTTTATAAGTGCAAAATCGGTTGCAGTATCACATGCATGCAGCGTCACGACCATGTCGGCTTTATCCGTATCGTAATCTGCGATATCCCCGGTTATGAAATCAAGGCCGTCGTATCCCAGCTCTTTAGCTGTTTTGTTGCAGAAATCGATGACATCTTCTTTCAGATCGAGTCCTGTGATTTTAACATTGCGTCCCCTTATGATCTTAAGATAGTGATACAGCGCGAAGGTAAGATAGCTTTTTCCGCATCCGAAATCGACTATCCTGACAGTCCCATTTTTGGGGAGCTCATCGAAACAGGCATCGGCAATTTCAAGAAATCTGTTTATCTGGCGGAATTTTGAATAGTGTTTTTTCACAACTTTTCCCTCTGGCGACATAACGCCCAGATGTATCAGGAAATCACACGGCTCGTTATCTTTTATGAGATAGTGCTTTTTCCTGTCGTGAGAAAGATCGCCGCGAGTCCTCGGTTTGTCGTTTTTTCTGCGTATGACCTTTGGTTTATCGGGTTTTGAAGCAAGGATCTGTATGTCTTCTTCTTCCGTAAGTATGTTGATCTGTTTGAAATCGGTATTTATCGCATCGAGGGCGAAGTCGACTGTCTCGTAATAGGGGATATTTTTGTGAGTGACTTTCTTGTCGAAATGATATTCTGCCTGGTACATATATTCGCCCTTTAAGGTTATCGGGCGTACTGTCACCTTGCTGTATTCGATGGATTTTTTCCTTTTCCCGGAGAATATTATTTTGTTGAGTTTTTCACTTTCTATGGCAGATGAAAGTATCTGAGTTAATGTTTCCATGATGTTACCTTTGATATCCTTGTGTATTTGTATGATCGCAATTTGTATGCAATGCTTTTATAATTATATCGTATATTCTTTGAAAAACAAATCAAAACTGCGGTAGATTGAATCCTAAATGGACTCGGAGAACGGTATACCGAAATATTCACAGAGCGCTATGACGAGAGTTCGTGCTATGGTGTTTATGTTATTTACTATCCAGGCAGCATCCTGCACATTATCGTGATAGGCGAGTTCTATAAGGTTTGCGGGCGCGTCAGTCAGGCGCAGCTCGGCCAGAGTGGTATTTGCTATGGTTTCCACATTATCGGGATAGGGATAGATGGCTTTAAGGTTTTCTTTGAAGATCTCAGCGGCGCGTCTTCCCTGGGGACTTGAAGCATAGTAATATATATCAGAGCCGCGTAGCGTGCCGGATAGATCAGCAGGAGATGCGTTGGAGTGAAGTGCAAGATGAAAATCGTAGTTTCCGGCATTTGAAAGAGCGATAACCTGGGTGAGTGTATCATTCGGATCATTTCGTGTAAAAGAGATCCCTGACGATACGAGATAGGGCTCCATGGCGTCGGCAATGAGATTCATATAGTATTCTTCACTGCCCAGACCATTGACGTATGGATTGTATTCCTGAACGGAAGGACTTAAAAACAGATTAGGCATAAAAACTCCTTTTTTGATTTATGATATGATGATGATTTAATTTTTGACATAAAGAATACATTGATTTATGATATAATATCGTGATTGGACAACATTGATTTACAAAATATGGCAAAACGACAGAAGGCGGTAGATAAAATGGCTGAAAAACAGAAGATAATAAATATAGCGGTTATAGCTCATGTAGATGCAGGTAAATCTACATTGGTAGATGCTTTTTTGAATCAGAGCGGAGTATTCAGGGAAAATGAGCAGGTCGTTGACTGTATTATGGACAGCGATGACATAGAGAGAGAAAGAGGAATAACTATATATTCAAAAAACTGTTCCGTTATGCATGGAGATGTAAAGATAAACATAGTCGATACACCTGGACATGCGGATTTTTCATCTGAAGTAGAGAGAATAATAAAAACCGTAGATACTGTGATCCTGCTGGTCGATTCCAGCGAAGGCCCTATGCCCCAGACGAGATTCGTGCTGAAAAAATCATTGGAACAGGGGATAAATCCTATTCTTCTGATAAATAAAATAGATAAAAAGGATGCTCGCATAGATGAGGTGGTAGATGAAGTCTATGAGCTGTTCATGGATCTTGAGGCCAACGATGAGCAGCTGGATTTTCCTATACTCTATGGTATAGCAAGACAGGGGATAGCTGTATATGACCCCGATGATGTGAAAGAAATAAATATAGGGGCAGGGGAAGAGAAGATAAAGAAAAATGCAAAAGGAATGAACGGACTGGATATCACTCCTCTCTTTGATACGATAATAAATCATACAGAGCCTTATCCTGATCTGAATGACGAGCCGCTTCAGCTTCAGATATCAGCGCTGGCATACGATGATTATATTGGAAGACTCGGTATAGGCAGGATCACGAAAGGTGTGATAAAAGCCGGAAGCACAGTTGCTGTGGCAAAAGGAGACGGCAATATAGAGCAGAGAAAGATAAATCAGGTGTTCGTATACAGAGGACTCAAAAGAGTATCAGTAGAGCAGGCAGAAGCAGGAGATATCGTTGTGATCTCCGGGATAGCTGATATTTCCATAGGAGAAACGGTGTGCGACGTTGAAAGACCGGAGCCTCTTGAAATGATCCATATAGAAGAGCCTACGCTTTCCATGTATTTTATGGTAAATAAATCGCCGTTTGCAGGAAAAGTCGGAAAGTATGTCACATCGAGGCATATAAGAGAAAGATTGAATAAAGAGCTGGAAGTAAACGTAGGATTGAAGGTTGAAGAGACAGATTCTACCGACAGCTTTAAGGTTTCGGGAAGAGGAGAACTGCATCTTTCCATACTTATTGAGAATATGAGAAGGGAAGGATATGAGCTGGCGGCATCCAAACCTGAGGTAATAATGAGGCGCGGTGATAAAAATCAGATACAGGAACCTGTTGAAGAAGTAGTGCTTTCAGTTCCGGATGAGTATTCGGGAACGGTGATATCAAAGCTCAACTTGAGGAAGGGCATGATGAGAGAAATGAAGAGTGAAAACGGTTTTACGCGGCTTGAATATCACGTGCCTACAAGAGGACTTTTAGGATACAGGAGCGAATTCATAAACGATACAAGGGGTGAGGGCACCATGGTCAGAAGATTTTTCGGCTTTGAAGATTATATGGGCGATATCCCCGGCAGGACCAATGGAGTGGCTATCGCACAGGAAGAGGGAGTGGCCACACCTTATGCGATATTCAATATCAGTGAAAGAGTTCAAATGTTTATTGAGCCCGGAACTAAGGTATATGAAGGTATGATAATAGGAATGAATGCCAGGAGCGATGATATGGTCGTAAATCCTTGCAAGGCAAAAAAAGCGAGCAATATGAGAGCCGCGGGAAGTGATGAGAATATCAAGCTGGCTCCTGCCAGAACGTTTACACTCGAAGAAGCGCTGGAATTCATCGATGATGATGAGCTGGTAGAGATAGTTCCTGATGACATCAGGCTGAGAAAGAAGCTGCTGAAAGAGCTTGAGAGAAGACGAAGCGGCAAAAAAGTCAGAGAAGCAAATGAATAAAAACAGTACAGGGTCTTAATTAAGGAGATATCGGGATGGAAAATATCGAGATAGACGGGACTACGGTTGAAAATATAATTTCTTCGGAAAAATTATATTCATACGGGATGACACTCCTTGCAATAGTGCTTATGATCGCGTGCGGATTTGCCGTGACAAAAATAATACTGAAAATAACCGATAAAGCTTTGAAGAAAAGCACCGCGGATCCGATACTTTATACGTTTGTAAGAAATGTCATAAGAGTAGCGGCGATAATCATCATAGCAACTATGTGTCTCGGTGCTTTAGGCATACAGATACACACTATAATAGCTGTAGTTGGAGCTGCCGGCGCTGCTATAGCGCTTGCGCTCAAAGACAGTCTCGCGAATATAGCGGGAGGCGTCATGATAATCATCACCAAGCCTTTCGGGAAGGATGATCTGATAGATATAGGAGATGTATCGGGACAGGTACAGGATATAGATCTGTTTCTTACGACGCTGAAGACATATGACAACAAGACCATAACTATACCAAACGGAATAGTCAACACATCCATACTTGTAAATCACAGCAAAGAAAGCAGGAGACGTGTGGACTGCACTTTTGGCATAGGCTATCATGACAACATAGGAAATGTGAAGAAGATAATGAGAGAAGTATGCGACGGCAATAAGCTTATACTTAAAGATCCGGAGCCTCTTATAGGTGTGGCCAATCATGGCAATAATGCAGTGGAGATGGATCTTAAGGTATGGTGCGATACTGATGATTACTGGGATGTGAAGTATTATCTGGAGGAGAAGATAAAAACTGCTTTTGACGAAAACGGTATACAGATACCTTATCCGCAGGTGGATGTCCATATAAAGACAGATGGTGCTGCAAAATAGAAGTGGAAATATTTTA
>UQNP01000038.1 GCA_900542385.1 uncultured Eubacterium sp. | reverse complement strand
TTGATCATTTTATGTCTATACCTGCAACAACAGCAAATATCCGGCGGAGCTTATGGCACCGCCGGATATTTTTGTCGCACCATTATGTAATGATCATTTCGACCTCATTATACCGCACCTTTTAACTGATCGATATTGCCGGTCTGAATAGCTCTGAGATTTTTCCTGATCTTCTCTTCAGACCAGTCCCACCATTTAATTCTCAATAATGCAGAAATGATTTCTTCTGCAAACCGCCTCCTTATTGTTTTTGCCGGAACACCACCTACTATGGTGTACGGAGGAACATCTTTTATAACAACTGAACGGGCTCCGATTATCGCTCCATCTCCAATCGTGACTCCTGCTAAAACAACAGACTCATAACCGAGCCAGACATCATTTCCTATGATAATATCACCTTTATTATCCCAGGCATTCGTCACATCCTTCTTATCTGATCCCCATTCTTCAAAGAATAATGGGAACGGATAAGTCGATAATGAAGATAGCGTATGGTTTGCACTGTTAAAAATAAATTTTGCACCGCAGGCTATAGAACAAAATTTTCCGATCTGTAATTTATCATTATTTATCGGATAATGATAGAGCACATTGTTTTTCTCAAACGATGTTGGGTCATCTGAAAAATCATTGTATATCGTAAAATCTCCAACAGTTATATTTGGATTCGTTATCACATGTTTTAAATAAATCGTCTCCAGATCTCCTGTCCTCGGATAAATATGTTTTACTGGAATAGTCATTTAAAATCCTCCTGTCATTTCAATAATATTCATCTAACTATTCCAGACAAAACAATGCAAAGCTTCACCTAAACCACCTCTCTTTTGATCCAAAGAATATTTTTATTGCTTTCTTGTATAAAGTCATTCCTCTTCCATATACAATATATGCTGCTTTCTTAAATCTTCAACACTTTCTAATACACCTTCTGACTTCGATCTCAAATCTCAATGCGTTCTTCACTTTGAGGATCGAACACATGGATCGCTTTCGGCGGTATATAGGCGCCGACTTTCTTCATACCTGTATTCAATGCGTGCAGAGACTCTTCGGAACATTTCGCGATGAGTTCTCTGCCTTTTTCATATGCAAAGCTTTCTTTATCATTTACATCGCTGTCAAAAGCCAGAAACATATAGCTGTTTTTTCCCTGATATTCCACATCGCAGACGGTGAAGATATTATCCTCCGAAGGATCTTCTGCCGGTCTTATTTCTATATCCTCCGCCCTTACACCTGCTATAACGTGTTTATCCACATACTTTTTTAAAATCAGGATATGCTGTGTTTTCTCATCTAAAAATACTTTGAATATACCGCGCCGCAAGGCCACCTGCCCATTTCCATCGTACACCACTTTCATTTCTATGAGATTCATTCGAGGGGTCCCTATAAACTGCGCCGTAAATACATTTGCAGGCCTTTTGTACAGATTCTCCGGAGTATCGATCTGCTGTATCCGACCCTCCCTCATAACAACGATCTTAGTCCCAAGGGTCATAGCTTCTATCTGATCATGAGTAACATATATCACCGTTGCAGATATATCATGATACAGCCTCGAAATTTCTCTTCTCATACGGCTGCGAAGCTGAGCATCAAGATTGGAGAGAGGCTCATCCATAAGAAACAGCTCAGGGCTGCGAACTATGGCGCGCCCCATTGCCACGCGCTGTTTTTCTCCTCCTGACAAGGTCTTCGGTTTTCTATGCAGAAGCTCTTCTATCCCCAGACGCGCCGCAGCACCTGATACTATCTGCCTTATCTCTTCCTTGCTCTTTTTCTCCTGTTTTAAACAAAACGCCATATTATCATACACTGTCATATGCGGATAAAGCGCATAATTTTGAAATATCATCGCAATGTTTCTATCCCTCGGACTCACATCACTTATATCCGTGCCATCAAGAAGGATCTTTCCCTCGGTTGCTTTTTCCAGTCCTGCTATCATTCGTAAGACTGTAGATTTGCCGCATCCCGAAGGTCCCACAAGCACTATAAAATCATGTTCATTGACAGTTATCGAAAAATCATCGACCGCCTGCACTCCATTAGGATAGATCTTGCTTATCTGTTGAATACGAAGTTCTTTCATTCTTTTCGACCTCTCCTTTCATATGCAGATCGCGATACTTTATTTTAAAACTCATTACTGCAGCTATCGTAAGAAAAGCAGACATCAGCCCGAACAGGAAAGCACGCACTGCACAGTACAGATACCGCATTTCAATTTCTGTTTTATGCCCTTTTATAAAAGTATTTATCGATTCCGCTTTTTCTGCAAGCATCTCAGGCCAGAACTGAAGATCCGACCAGGCCGGAGGGATCATATCATCAGGATAGCCTGCGATGACTGCTGCCATCACTATAATTGACAATGCCGTGCATACTGTTATCAGTTTTTTCCTTCTCGGTATCCTTCGCACTGCATATCCTGCAAAAAACAAAATTACTATCACAGGAGATATAAGCAATACCAGCTTTAATATCCAATAAACAAAATCATTTTCCAGTCGGCTTCCTGTTTCAAATATGCTTTCTATCTCCTGCCTGATCATCATAGCCTGTTCTTCATATTTGGGAACAACATTTATACGATCAAAATTTATATCGCTGCCGCCGCCTGTCTGAGCTATAAAAATGCGATTGATTTCCCGGGAAACATCTGCGACAATATAATCATCTTCTCCATAATGAACTCTAAGTCCATCAGCATTTTCCGTACCGAAAAGCTCCCAAGCAGTCTGTTTGCCTAAAATACAAAGTCCGGCATCATCATGATCAAGCCTCAAAGCGTCCTTTGCCATCAAATCAGTTCTGCCGCATGCATAGACTATACCAGTCTCCGAAATACGCCCCAGTAAATGATTCTCAACAGTTCCGCTCCCATAGTCTTTCCAAAACAGCATGTCGTACTGCAGCTCGTCTTCATTTTCCTGCGCATTTTTCCCGTATTTTTCATCATAATACACATATGCTTCCCTTGACGGTATCATCTCGCTTTCTGAATCTATCCGATAATATATTCCTTTGTTCTTACCCATATCAGACAAAGCTGATATTTCAAGGACTATCAGACATATAGCAGCGACCGCACATATCATCGAGAGCACATATTTCCCAAAACCTGAAAATGATTTTAACATCATTGGTCCTTTCTCACTTTGTTGCCCGCCTCAATGGGCTTGTCGGAACGTACGATAATTTTCTGTCCGCTGGAGATACCTTCCACCGCAGCTATCTCACGGTTCTTATCAAGTACCTGCACCTCAAGCTTTTCCACAGTATATTCTTTTCCCAGTATCGTATCTTCTTCAGATACAGTGTAGAGAAAGTAGGAACTGCCCTCCATGTTCAGCGCTGTTCTCGGTATGCAGCATTCATATGTCTTGGACGAAGAATCAAGCTCCACACTTACAAGCTGACCCAGATAAAAATCACCTTCCGGCAAAGGTATGCTGACAGTCACAGTCTGCTCTGATTCTTTCGCCGTTATAGACGCTACGGACAAGTCCTCAAATACAGTTCCGTCAGAAGCAGTTATATCTGCAACTGTATTTTCTCCGATATACCTGCTTTCCTCATCGGCTTCCATTACCGACACGGCAGTAAGATTTTTTCCGGAATCAGCTATCAGCATATCGGAAGTTCCCTGTGTTTTATCTCCTGTTGCTGTATTTATTTTTGTAACTATTCCGTTCTGCCCTGCACGAACAGCATAACCGGCAGCTTTTACTTTACGATATTCCTGAAGCGATCTTTCCTTCTTATCCTTCTCGCTCTGCAAAGAGTATACTTCTGCGGGCTCATCTCCCTCAGAATCAGCTCTGAGCTGATTTATCTGCTTCCTCAATGCCTCAGCTTCATTCTGACCTTCTTCGATCAGCCTGTCCAGAGAATCTTTATCTAAAGTATACAATATCTCTCCCTTTGAAACTTTCTGTCCTTCTCTCACCCTAACTCCGTCCACCAAAAGCCCTTCTTCGGTAAACACCGGTATTTCAGAAAGTGATCTTACTTCCGCCTGGGTCGATATCTCATGGTTTACAGTCCCAGGCTCCGCCTGTCCCATAACTACTTCAGGAAGGATCATATTATAAGTGATCCTCGATAAAACAGTCAGTCCCGCCATGATACCTAAAAAGACCAGAACTATTTTAATCTTTTTCTTAAATTCGATCGCACATATATCCTGCCATTTCTCCTTTATATTGAGATTTCCTTTCAATCGAGCAAAAATTTTCATACCGCCCTCCCACTGAAACAGATATATCCGTACTACTCTTTTACCGCAGATGCAACTATTCCTTTTTCCAACTGATCTTTGCACATGAAGAAAAGTATCATCGTCGGTACCAATGTTATAACGGCAGCGACAATGGCCTGACCTGCATTTTCCATCCCGATCTCCGGTAAATACAATGTCAGAGGCCATAATTCTTTACTGTCGAGGAAAATCATAGGCTGTTCCACAACATTCCAGTATTCTAAAAACTGCAGAAGCAGCGCTGCAACAATGCCGTTTTTCCCGAGAGGAATACCTATCTTCACAAAAATCTTCAGTTCTGATGCGCCGTCCAAACGCGCAGATTCTATAATATCTTCAGGTATCGCTCTAAAAAAATTATATAAAACAAATACAGGAAATGTGGAAAAAGCTCCAGGCAAAATGATGGACCATAAACTGTCAAGCAGCGATAAATTTCTCAAAACGAGATACTCCGACAGCATGATCACCTGAAACGGCATCATCATAAGGATTATATAAATAAAAAATAAAATCCGCTTCATACGAAATTCATATCTTGCAAAGCCCCATGCCGCTGGTATTCCCAGCAATGCCTGTCCTGCCATGATCCCTAAAACGATCTTCATCGAATTCCAAAATACTGTAAAAAATTGCGGCTCCTCCAAAAGCACCTTTACATATGACTGAATAGTAGGTATCAAAGGAAGCAAGGACCAGTCCGCATAGCCTTCTGCCGCCGGGCTCACTATAGGCGCAAGGTTCTCCTGCAATTCCGAAGGGTGCATAAACGACCCTGTAAGCAAAAATATCACCGGATAAATAACTAAAAAAGCGCCTGCTGAAACTATCAAAAGAACGAATTTATCTTTCATATCCGATCCTCCCATGCTTTTCTCAGCAGCGCCGTCAGCGCTATAAGCGCCAATGACAGCAGCACCGCCCCTGCCGCCATTTTATCCAGCGCAAGATCACGAAACCAATTATTGAATAAATGCTGTATCATATATATGCTCTCATGAGGATAATTCCCCGCCACCAGATAAACTTCTCTAAACACTTTAAAAGAATTTATGAGCGCTAAAACCACTATGATAAAAAGCATAGGCAAAAGATTCGGCAGCGTTATACGAAAGAAGATCACCGACTCCGAAGCTCCGTCCATCCGTGCCGCTTCGTATATCTGATCCGGTATCATAGACAATCCCGCCAGCCACAGCACTACATGATATCCTATATTTTTCCATATGTAGCTGAATACAAGAACGGCAAAAGCCCATCTGCTGCCCATCCAATCCTGCACAGGCAGCCCTAAAGCATCGAGCGCCCCGTTAAGCAGTCCGTTTCCGTCAAATAAGATCTGCCATAGTAAAACCACTGCGGCTACAGGTATAGCCATAGGAATCAAAAATCCCGTTTTCAAAAAACTGCCGACACGACTGTGCCTGTATATCCAAAGAGCTGTCACCAAAGACAAAGAAAGCAGCAGCGGAATACATACACAGATAAACAATCCGGTATTGCATACCGCCAGTCTGAACGCCTGATTTGATAATACCTCCTTGAAATTCGATAATCCTCTGAACTCTCCTCCCGCCGCAGAGAAAAAAGCACGCCTGAGCACATCCGCATAAGGGATGATAAAAAACACAGAAACGCCAATAAGACTTGGCAGCAGAAAACACCATGCCGGATTTTTTTCTGCGAATTTCCGCACCCTCGCAGGATGTATTTTGATTCGAGCTTTTCTCTTTTTTTTGTTATTCATTTCCATAAAGCTCCAGCCTGTCTGTGATCTCCTTAACTGCTTTCTCTTTCCTTACTTCACCGTTCAAATATTTCTCCGTATACTCCATAAATATATCCATTGCTATATTATTGTTGTTGGTTTGCATGTTTACAGAGCCGGCTATATCCATAAAGTCATCTATTCTATCTTCCGGCAATTCATGCAGCGGCACTGAACGATTTGTAATTTCATTTCCAATCAGAGCCTGGTCTTCTTTCAGTTCTTCCAGAGTATTTTTCAGCACTTTTTTATTTATACTGAGACCGACAGATTCTCCCGCTACCTTCTGTCCTTCTTCCGACAAAGCATATGAAATGAAATCCCTGCACACTTCTTCATTATCTGTAGCTGCATTTATGCTCACTATAAGCCTCGGCATATAATATACTTTTCCATTGATCGAAGCCACACGATACTCCTCGCTCTCAATCTGCTGAAGTATCTGGAGCTGCTGCCCCTGAAATATATAGTCTATCTGTATATCATCATTTCCCAGCAGGTATTCCGTGCTCCCTACGGTCTGCTGAGGAGGCAGGTTCAGATGAGTAAGCTGCACTTTTCCACTGCTTTTCTGCGTTTCATGCAGTTTCTTTATATTATCCAAATGCATTCCCAGATCTGACCTGCTTACATTGCCGCTTTCAGTTTCCGGCTCTACAAATATCTGATAGTAAAATCTCACATAATCAGCAAATACATATTCACTTATCTCAGCGTCGTGACTTATTATGCGATCCACGAATTCTGTTCCGTCCTCCGCAGTCAGTACATCGTCATATTTGCTGAGAACGACCGGTAAAACAAATCTTAAAGGTACAGCGTAAGCCTTTCCGTCCCTGACGTATTTATCCATGACTTTTCTTATATTGTCTTCATTGTCAATCGACTTTACTTCCCCATCAAGCTGCATCAATATATTATTTTCCACGTAATTCTCAGCCTCTATGCCGTCGAGAAAAAGTATATCCGGCCCATCCCCTCCCAGGATATTTGTATTGAGTTTTTTTACAGCGTCATCTAATCCTGTATTTTCCTCTTCCATACCAACAATCACATTTACTTTCACATTCTCATTGTGTTTCTGATAATGTTCCGCTATTTTCCGTACTCCTTCATCTTCCGAAAGCGTATATATATCCAGTATATCTTTTTCTCCCTTTTCCTTTGTATCAGTTTTTTCATACCGAAGCAGCCCCGCCTCACCTTTTTCATTATTTATCGCAAGATATATACGTTCTTTCTCATCGAAGCATATTCTTCTGCCATATACCTCCGAAGGCATGACAGACATATCTTCATCGCCTATAAGCTGCCTTTTTTTACCGTCGCTGAACTTCTGAATTCCATCTTCATTAAAAAAATAAAAATCTCCGTCTTTTGCGCTCATAGTCCCAAGCATGTCGCTTTGTGTATAGGTTTCCTTCAGCTTTTTCAATGTTTTATCATTTTTCTGAACTATCTTTCTGTCCTTTATGCTGTATTGGACCACATCATCCGTACCTATGAGATAAAGATCATCACCCTCCACCATAAACGCTGCCGGACTGAAAAGAAGATTATCGCTTCCCAAAATACTATCCGTTATTTCTCCTGTATTTTTATTTATCAGATACGTTTCCCCGCTTTGATTGGATGCGATCAGATTTTCTTCATCTGCTATTGCCCCATCGTATGAAAATCCATCTCCTATGTACATAGACTCCGACACTCCTGATTCAGGCATTTTATTTTTTATTTCCAATGCTTTTCCTGATAAATCCACGTAATAACATCGAGTTTGTTCTGAGTTATTTTCCTGTAAACCATTATCAACGACCATGCTTATAAAATCTCCTTGCGGCGAAAATCTTACAAAACAATCCACCGCTCTGCAATCTTCTATACCCATTGCGTCGGTATAACAAAAAAGCCTTTCCCAGGACTTCCCACTGTCATCGCTTTCAAAAATATATCCCTTTTTTGAATCCTCTTCAGTCATGGCTATTTTCAAGTTTCCTTCTGAAGTCACACAAACATCCCATATTGAATCCATGCCGGCCGGCAGCGTTATTTCCATCTCCTTATATGTTTCGTGATCTTTCGCTTTGCAGGAAAACAACATTGCGATAGACACACATAATAAAAGCAATCCAATGATCCTTGACAGCCGCCGTCTGCATTCCATGTACATAATCATTTTCTGCCTTTCACACAAAATTTCATTTTTCAAAATTTTCACTTTCTTTTATTATACCTCCTGTTTTCTGCCTTTTCCCTGTTTGTAATAAACGATGTATTTTTTTGCAAAAAACGATAAAACGCTGCCGCCCGATCCTGGCAGCAGCGCCTGCTATCCATCATATTCTATACATACAACATTATTTCCACATCAAAGCAGTTCTTCGCATCATCTATCTTCATTTCTCCCTGATATTGCTTAACGCTTCTCTCCACATTTTTCAATCCTATACCATGATTTTCTCCGTTAAGTTTGCTCGTTACAAAATTCTTACCATTTCGCTTGAGCTTTCCGTTATATGAATTCATCACTCTGATGAGAAGCAGTCCGCGGTCTTCGCTCATCGAAACCTTAAGCATACCGTCTCTGCACTCTTCAAGCGCCTCTATGGCATTGTCCAGCAAATTGCCCAGTATGATGCATATATCATGTTTTTCAACCGCAATATTTGACGAAACGGATATATGGGTCTCCGGTTCAATACCGAATTTATTCTTCACAAAAGATAATTTCCCATTCAAGATACTGTCTATTACCACATTGCCTGTTTTCACCAGAGGCTCGCTGTCTTTGATCATCTCATCTAAAGCCATAATATACTCATCTATTCCGGAAAAATCATTTTTACTGCTCATTTCTCTCAATACGAACAGATGATTCTTTATATCATGACGTATAGACCGTATTTTCTTATCTTCCTCTAAAAGTTCTTTGAATTGCAGTTCATACGCCTTTCCTTCTTTATCGAGTATAAATCTTTCAAATTGTTCACGTCTCAGTCTCGTTAGATTATCCAGCAGATAAAATACCGCCAGATTCAGAATGAGTATGCAGAGTCCTCCAAAAAAAGCTGTTCTCCCGCTTCTGCATTGGTCCAGCACCAAAGCGGAAAATAAAACGCTGAATGCCGGAATAAGGATCACTGCTATCCATTCCGAAATCATTATGGTCTGTCCCTTTTTAAAGTCAGTGATCTTTCTGGCCAGAAGCATGCACATGAAAAACAAAAGATCTGTTACAGCAGCCGTAAGCGCGTAAATATACTCGGTACCAAGCGATATCAGCAGTCTATACGCAACATCCTCAAGAACAGCATTCAAACCTCCGACTAAAACTGCCGCAACGATCTTTACGCGCCAATCTCCTCGATAAGTAAGCGTCATAATGAACATACCTGCAATAGACGTTAAAAGAATAAAACTGTAAGGCCATTCCCATAAAAACGTTTCAAGACTATTGAAAACAAAAAATAAAGCAAATGCGGCATATCGTATTATTTGCTCTTTTTTGCTGCCCTCTTCAAAGAAAACATTCAGAAACTGAAAAGAGATATAAAATCCCAACATATTGCCGATAAGGCACATAATCAGATAAAAGACGCTCTGCTCCATACCGTTATTCTCCTTCCCATCTCTTCATCAATTCTTCCCTGACAGATTTTCTGTAACGCGAACTGATGGAAAGACACGTGCCGTCTGCAAGAGTAACGGTCTCATATTCCCATTTGCTTACATAGACGATATTTACCAGATATGATTTATGTATCCTTATAAAATCAGGAGGAGTTTTGCTCTGTATATCATCGAGCTTTCCGTAAAAATCATATATATCATTTACAGCATGTACTTCTGTCTTCCGTCCGTTTATACAAAAATACATTATATCACCGTATGATATACTGTATAATTTCCCACCCTTTTGGAATTTCATATACTGATCATAATAGCACGACAGCTGCATAGCTTTCTTAAGACTTTTGATGACCGCCCTCTTCTCCACAGGCTTCACCAGAAAATCCATCGGTCTCACAGCGAATAAATCCATAGCATAATCCGATTTGGCGGATATATACACTATGTGTGTTTTTTCATTTCTGAATTCATCCCTTATCCTGTGACCAAGCTCAATGCCGCTCATTTTCTTTAATTCAATATCAAGAAAAACAAGATCGAACCATTTCCCCGAAGCCATGTCATCATAAAGTTTCTCACCGCTGTAATACACTTCACAGTGTATTATCCCCCGTCTGATATAATCATCGATGTAAGACTCGAATTTTTCACAAAGCAGTTCATCATCGTCACAGATGGCTAATGAAAACATGCCCCACCTCTTCTTTTTAAAACGCATCTCCAAATATAATATGATTATATCACACTCTATTCGATTAACAAATATTATCTATCACCCTAAAAACAGGGGCATACTTTTTGGTCTGCGATCTCATGCACACGAGATAATATACGGCGTATGCCTCATCATCAGTCAGCGGTATGGTCACGCGTTCTTCCGATATCTCTCCATGCTGCACCGTCCTGTCCGAATCAAAAGCAGGCAGAGAAGACGCATCAACCAGTTCACTCAGCGAATCTATGCTGTCCTGAACTATAAGTTTGACATCCCTGAGATTGCGTTTACAGATATCAAGCCAGAATCCGGAGCCCCCGTGAGCCAGTATTGTCTCTCCCCTTAGATCTCTAAACGACAGTTGTTTTCTGTCTGCAAGCCTGTGAGTTCGAGGAAGCGATATATGTAAATGCTCATCCATATACTTCATATAATAGACATCTTTATCCTTCGGTTTTTCATGCAAAACAACAAAATCATATATGCCTCTCCTCAACCCTGACAGCAAACGATCATCATCTGCGATCTCAAATGTCAATGACATACCTCCAAAACATTTTTGAAGTATAGGAACAATCATATTGGCCGGCAGAAATGCACAAACTCCAAATACTATCGAACGCCTGCTCCTTTCAAATGCAACGGTTTTTTCAAACATCTCTCTTTCAGCCTCAAGTACTCTTTGCGCATACTCTGCTGCTACTTTTCCTGTTTCATTCAACTCTATTCTGTTTCCATGCCGCTCAAACAGTGATACGCCCAACTCTTCCTCAATCTTTTTCATCGAACGACTTAAAGCCGGCTGTGAAATATGGAGTTCCTCCGCTGCTTTCGTCAAAGTACCGTTCTTTGCAAAAGCAACAAACTGCTCCAGTAAAAACATTTCCATCGTATCATATCTCCTGTGTTCCATTCGAATATCAATAACTTTTATTTATACTATTATAATTTATCGGCATTTTACATTCAATGAATTGCAGTTTAGAATATCTTTATACATTTGTTTTATCCATAAATAAAAGTAATATATTAGAGGTGCTTTATGAAAAATATAAAAGACAAAACCATTATAGTTACAGGCGCTTCATCGGGAATAGGAATGGAAACAGCAAAGCTTCTTGCTGCCAACGGAGCAAAAGTAGTACTTAGTGCGAGGCGCGAATCAAAACTGAAGGAGATCGCGGGTGAAATAGGAAAAAATGCTGTCTATATGAAATCAGATGTATCAAAACTCGAAGACATGCAGGCTCTCGTATCCTTTGCAAAAGAAAACTTCAGCAAAGTCGATGTCCTGTTTGCAAATGCCGGCATAATGCCGGGCAGCAGTATGTCTGAACTCAAAATAAGTGACTGGATATCCATGATAGAAATAAACATAAAAGGTGTACTCAACTCCATAGCGGCTGTTCTTCCTGAATTTACGGAAAGAAAAGCAGGACATATTATCGCCACTTCTTCCGTAGCCGGAACAAGGTCCGTTCCCGGCAACGCTGTCTACTCCGGAACAAAACATTTTGTGCGCGCAATGCTCGACTCATTTAGAGCCGAATCCATATCCGAAGGCACCAACATAAGGACAACCGTAATATATCCGGGAGCCGTAAAGACAGAGCTGCTGAACACGATCCCGCCATCCGAAACAAAAGCAATGGTCGAAGAGTTTTATAAAAATGTCGCTCTTGATCCTGTCGCAATTTCAAACGCAGTTTTATATGCCGTATCACAACCCGACAACGTGGATATATCCGATATTACAGTGCGTCCATCCAAAGAAAGCTGACATACTATATAAATAAAAAAGATAAGCCGTGAAAATTTCGCTGCTTATCTTTTTTAATACTTCTGCCGTTTTATCTTCATAACGACATAAACTAAGAAACAAAGAGGTATAGTAACAAGAAGATCAGGATAAAACCATTTAACGCTGATATTGCCCATAAGCATACCGCCTATAACAGGTCCGAGGGTCATTCCAAGGTCAAGACCCATGTAATAAGTGCTGTTTGCAAGGCCTCTCCTGCCTTTTCCTGCCACAAGTATAGCGTTTGACTGACATACCGAACACATGATGCCGTATCCTCCCGCCATGAACGCAGCCGCCATCAGCATCTCGGCGTTATTCTCCATTACCGCCAGAAATATTATGCTGAGAGAAGCACACACAAGTCCTCCTATGAGAAATGTCCTGAAGGACCACCTGTCAAACCATTTTTTCAAAGTAAGCCTCAGTACCATGAGCACTATAGCGTAAACAGGAAAAAACATACTTACAGATATCCCAAGATGCTTGATCTGCGCATAGTTTACAAGAAACGACTGGGTAGCACAGTAAGGGATAGCAAAGAGCATGATTATCACAGCTATCGGAATCACTTTTACATCCGCAATATTTTTCTTTATGTCAGAAAATCCGTTCTTTTTCGTACTGTCTTCAATTTCTTTTCTATGCGGCTCGCCTTTATCTTTCACGAACTGTATGATAACTATATTCATGAGTGCGAATATTCCCGCCAGAACAAAAGCTGCCCTGTATCCCATGTGCTGATATACCACTATTCCAAGTGCAGGCGAAACAGCCATCGCCAGTGCGTTCATCGTACCGTACACGCCCATTCCCGATCCTATCCTGTTTTCGGGAAGCATATTCGACATCCATGTAGACATACATACAGAACAGCACGCAAAGCCTATGCCGTTTATTATTCTGAACACTACCACGCTGACCGCATTTACGGAAAAGATATATCCTATACACGATACAAGTATCATTATCCCTCCGGTCATAGCGACTTTGTATTTGCTTGCAATATCTGCAAAATTACCGGCAAAGGGCCTGCAAAGCAGAGAACTCATATTAGTGAGTCCGCCTATTATCCCCATTATAACGGCTCCTGCGCCGAGACTTCCCGAAAAGCCTGTAATAAGCGGTGTCACCAGCATGGGACTTGAAAAATAAAAAAAGCTTGCCGCAAGTATCAGTATCACATCTCTCGTATAAATATTCTGCTCATCACGTTCCAATCAAAACATCTTC
>UQNP01000037.1 GCA_900542385.1 uncultured Eubacterium sp. | reverse complement strand
ATCTGCTCCACAAAGGTATAACACACTAGACTTTCCTACGGAAAATCGTGTGCCAACAGGGATGCTGCTCGCCCCTATTGGAAACCCAGAGCCAAAGGAGCTACGCTCCTCTGGACACCTCTCGCTTTGTCGCTGTGCAGATATGTGCCTGTCCTAATTTGTATCATGCACAGCCTCCTAAAACGCAAATCCCGCATACTTCATCTTACGTCGGACGAAATATGCGGGATTTTTTGTTCGCCATAATACGGAGAAGCAACCTTGCTATAAAATGTATCGTCGAAGACTGGTTATCAATATAAACATCGTCTATCTGTTTGCCGCTGGCATCACCGGTTATACACGCTTTGGAAGCAAAAGAATCGAGGTGATGGATGTTGCAAAGATGCCAATATAATGATTCTTATTCAATGACTCCGTCAGTATCGAAGATGTGGTCCAACTCATCGGTATTGATCGCATGAGACACCTTGTCGCGGATTGCCGTCCGGTACATATCCAATCGTTTGAACTGGTTTCTTCCGGCTGCATCCTTGCTCATGCGGATAAGCTGGATTCTGCCGACACCCGGATTCTGTCTTGCATATTCAGCAAAGCCCTTTGCTTTTCCGAGGTTATCCTTAAAATCTGCGCTGTGCGGCTCAAGAATATCAATCACATAACCGAGGCGTTCGTCCTGGCGAACTACGATAAAATCAGGATATGTCGGTTTGACTTCTCCATCGAGTTCATATGGGATACAAAGAGCCCACGACGCTCTGGAAGGATTACGAATCCAGCAGACAAAATCCGGTCGCTTTTCTTCCTCGGCGATCAGATCGGCCTCCCATCCGTTTAGCTTCAGCTTTGCTGTTCCAGTGGTTTCGTTGACGAACAAATGGTCTCTGTATTCTTTGCCGCCAGCTTCATGTGGCACCTGAATTGTCTCAGGAAGACGGAAATTGTGCTTACTTACCACATCGCCGTCGGACACTATGCTGTCGTAGTCACGGCGAATTTTTTCTGAGTCAATAGTGGCAATATACCTGCGATAATCATCATTTAGTCCATGGAAACGTTTCTCCGCATAGTCATGAAGCCTATTCATGCAATCTTCGTCAGCGACAAAAAGAATGACATCTACCTTAAACGCTGTTGGGTCACTTAAGTCGCCATATTTATTGCCATACGCCATACCGATGCCTTCGCGCCCCAGTTTCACATCGGCGATCTGAAACTGACGCTCAATATCTGTATCGGTCGTCGTAAACATATCATGAACAGAATAGTTGTCCACGGTCTCACCGAAGACATCAAAAATTTGCGTGGACAGCTTGAACTGTTTTACCTGCTGCACAAGGTCATCGTACTTGTCCTTAGCTTTCAGATCTTCCACATAATCATGGATCATCTGAACAATCTCATTCTGTACCTCTCTGATTGCCTCACGGCGCAGCTTGGACATACTAAGCAGGTGTGCCATCCGATATAGCGATTTAAGATAATCGTTAATCCGGAGCGCTCTGACATTATAAGAAAGCAGACCGGCATCATTGATGAACTTCATAACTGCTTCACGGTCAAATAAATCCTCTGCTTTTTCTTGCTGACTATCCGGAATCGCAGTTTCAGATGCAACAGTTGCACTCGGCTGAGCATCTGCTGTCGGTGTAACATCTGGCTGAACGGTCTGTGTGCTCTCGGCGCTCATCCGTTGGAGTGTCGCAGCAGGCTGTGCTGATGTCGCTTCGGCTGCATCCGGAATTTGTGTTTGCTGCTGTAACGGAGCAGACTCACCCTGCGTATCTGTTATGGATGCCAAAGTCGGTGCCGCGTTATTTTGATTGGCAAACACATCCAAAGTCATCTGTCCCGGAATTGGCGTTTGCGTTTTCTTCTTCGGTTTGACAGTTAAGGTCTCGAAGCGCTTTTCAGATAATGACTCACCAAAAACGTCTGTCGGAATATCTCCACCCTCAGTGCTCTGCAATGCCTCTACAACGTCTTTGACGGTTTCCTCGTTAAAGTACGGTAAATAGAGGTGCACATCATTCAGGACATCATCGACCTGAATATGCATCTGCATCGGGGTTCTGACCATGCGTCCGAGAAGTTGTGCGATATACGTGGCGTCATTTGCGCGTTTGAAGGACATCATGGTCTCTGCCCTTGGGCAATCCCAGCCTGTGGACAGATTTTCTTTAAAAAACACAATACGGATATTGCGATCATCTGCGATGCGGGAAGGCTCCTCATAGCGTACTTCAAGTCCATTTACCGTAAGAGAGGCAGTTGTTCCTCCGAAAGTGTGAACTACCTGACCGCTTTCCAACTTGAAACCTGTCCGCTCTTCGATTTTTGCGATGCAATCATCCAAATTGCTATCGGTCAGTTTACCGCCGGTTCCATTCAAAACCTGAATGATCAAAATTGGATTCACATAGGCATAATGCTGCTCAAAACAATACTGCGTCCAGTGTTCCCACTTTTCCTTCCAATCGTCTGCTGCCGCCTGCAGGATAGCCATATCGTTGTTGACTGCGCTGGCCTCCGGGTAAGTGATAACAATGCGGTCTTTTAAAAGTCCGGACGCCCGCACCTCGTCCGCGGTGACAATTGACTTATGTATTGTTGAAGATGTGCCCTCGACCAGAGCATTGAACCGTTGGGTCGTCGCAGACATACCGATCACCACAGGCATCGGTGGGATATGATCCTCGTCACTACCCTTGATGAACTTCTGCATGATCGTCGTGGCTTTGCTGGCTTCACGGCCTTGCATACCACGATGCGCCTCGTCGATGATAAAGTACAGGCGGTCACTCTTATCTCTGACGGTATTAGCCAGCGTTTCCCAAATGGTATAGGAACGGTTATCACCATTTTTGGTAAGCTTCGATGTAACGGAGAGCTTTTGCGTATTTAAGAAATAGATGTGCCCGTCCTCAAAGGTCTCCTTGTCAAAAGAGTCCTCCGTCACCGTTACACACTGCGAAAGACGGATTTTATCAGCCTTGGAATCGATCTTCAGCTTGGACTGCTCGTTCAGCTGCGGAGAATCCGAAAGCCAGACAATGATCGCATTCGGCTGCTCTGCGTAGGAGTCATCGCCATATAGGATACTTTCAATCAGTGCAGACATGATGATGGTCTTTCCAGCTCCGGTCGGAGCAGTAAAAGAAACTACCTGTGGCGCATGCGTTCTATGATAGCTACCCAACGCTTCCGCAGTCTTCATGCGGATGTCGCTGAGGGCTCTTATCTGAAAAGGGAATAATTCTACTTTCATAGTTACCTCCCTGTGTTGATACGGAAATTGTCCAGATAATCCCGGTAAAGTTGATAGCAGTCTTTGCCGTCATAGGCGCGGATCATTGACCGGTAAGCAATCTCTGAATCTGTCACGATAAAGACTGTCTGAATTTCTGGATGCTGGCTTAATTCCACATCAAACTCGGAATAATATATTTCGTCTATCAGAACTGCCATTTTGTTCTGCGGCAAAATCAGCATGTTCGGGAGATCATCGTTTTCAATAGCTGGGCACTTACCGATAGCCCCACCCTTCATCCAGAGTACTGGGAGCAACTCTCGAAACTGCCTGCCAAGCGCCACGGATGTCTTATCGAGGAAGCTTAACTTGAAGAATGCTGCATTTGCTTGAAAGCCATCTGACATAGGTGTATCGCTGTCAATGTAATTACCCTTGAAGGGAACTCCAGTAATATCATGTCCCTCGATGCTACAAACTGTTCGAGGCCAAGTAACATAATGTGCTATTCCGAGCTTTTCCCATTCTTTATCTCCGGGTTGGTATCCTTGTTTTATAAGCGTTTTTGCTTCCGCATCAGAGACTTCATTGTTTGTGACAATAATACAACGCCGCTGCCCACCATCCTCAGCGTTAAGTAGGTTGACGGCGTGGAGGGTCGTTCCGGAGCCTGCAAAGAAATCAACAATAAGAGCATTGGGCTTGTTAGCAACAAAGAAGCGAAGCGTATCATGAGTGGCGTATAGTGACTTGGGAAAAGAAAATCTTTTCTCTTTAAAAATACTAATCAATAGATTTGTCCCATGTCTTGCAGCATCATGGGATTTTATATTCCATAAATTATCTGGAATATATGTTGCTGAATACCCACTATCATCAACTATAACCGTTCCACTCTCATCGTAGCCAACAACGGTATAATCGCCAGATTCTATTTTTTGTATCTGAGCACGATTTAAGTAGCTAACAGCCATTCCAGTATTAGTAAACTTGCCCAGACGCACATATCCCTTCTGTATTAGCTTAGCAAGGCTGTCTTTACCTTGCATCCATCTCCCTTCTTCGCCATTGGTATGTATTGGCCATATAGCAACACATCCATCAGGAGCAGAGACTGTGTTTCTATCTTGCCCCAAAGGTATAGGGTCACCAAGTCCCACAATTTTAGAACCATCTTGAGACACAAAAATCGGATAAAACATACCGGGTCTATCTTGCCGTCTGCTATTTGTCCCTGTTCTACTTAGATTTGCCCAATGAATCCCGTTTTTGGTACTATTCTCAATATGATTCCAATCTTCTTCTAGGGACAGTTTTGCTGGTGCCGCATCTCCTAAGTAAACGATAAAAATATATTCGCTGGATCGGCCAAATTCATTGTCCTTTGCAACAACTACTCGATTAATAAGATCAGATATCATCTGTATATGTGCCTCTGGAAAAAGTTCTTCCAGCAGGCACCCAAGATGCAAGTATTCCCTTTCATCAATGGTAACAATAAGGACGGAATCTTTCGGATTCAGAAGTTTCTTCGCAATCTTCAAGCGCTTCTCCATCATGGAGAGCCACTTGCTGTGGCGGTAAGCATCAGAGCTGTCCACATAGTCGTTATTATACTTCCAGTCCTTTGCGCCAGTATTGTATGGCGGATCAATATAGATACAGTCGACCTTTTCTGCATAAAGGTATTCCAGCAACTGAAGGGCATGATAATTGTCTGCCTCAATCAGAGTATGCCAAAGGTCACTGTTCGGAGCGTTCTCCACAGTGTCAATCAGTTTCAGCGTTGGGTAGATTGGCTCTCCAAATTCGGCCACTACCACAATTTCATCCATCTTGAAGATTTTCTGCTCGTGTGTCTCACGGCGGTCGCAGAGCACTTTGTCACTATCAATTTTCATGACCGTATAAATATCGCTAACGTATCCGGTCTTTAGCGCAACCTTTGAGCCAACGCGAATTGGCACGTCATAGAGCGGTGTGCATTCCGGCAGATGTTCCTCAAATACGAGCCCAAACTTTTTTTGCTTTATCAATTTATCGGTTTCCTGCAAAATCCTGTCCCGAAGTGTGGGATCGTCGATCTGCTGGATCAGATCTTGTAATAGTGCCACCGTTTCCACCTCATTCTTCTGTGATCGTCTTTTCTTTGATATGGTAATCAATGCTGTGCTCCTGGCAGAAAGTAATTACTTCTGTCGCGCATACATTGTAAAAGTGTTTATGTCTCCTGTAGGCGTTTGCCATCTTGCTGTAATTCGTTCTACCAAAAATGATACGGTCGGTAAACGCTACCGCCTCTAAGATTTTGTTCAAATCCTGCTCAATCATGTTCGGCGTGGGATAAGGCTCGATGCTTACCCAAGTCCGGCAGCCTGCATCATGGAGCGCTCGCAAAGCAGCTAACCGCTCCGTATAAGAAGCTGCACCCGGCTCCATTTTTTCTCGGTATGTTTCATCCAAGGAAATGAGCGTGATACCGTACTCATTTTCCGGAGACAGCTGCGCCAGTTCTATAGGCAGCAGGCCTTTGGTAAGCGTTGTACATTTTATACCTGCCTCATTCAGCTTTCGCATAGCTGCTATGCTCATAGCTGATATTTCCGGATATCCTTGCATAAATGGGTCTGTCGTAAAACAAAGCTGAACAGATTGTATTTTGTCTCTGAGCCTTGGTATCTCCTTATCCAGCAGTTCAAGGGTATTAGACACCAGATATGGTTCCAGCCAACTATCGTAGTCTTTAATTTGCCCGAACCGTTTCTTCAACAGGAATGCGTAGCATGGATATTTGCATCCATGTGCACATCCCTGCACGTGATTCATCGTATAGTCACCATACTCAACACCCGTTTGGTAAAGCATGGATTTTCGCGTTATGGTTTTCAAGTTAACTCCATCCTCCGCCTACTTATTCTTTAATATGTGATCTGCTATCCGCAGAGCGAGTCTCTGCGCTTTCGGACTCTCACTCGAAATAGCAAAGCAGAATAAGAACATCGGCGAGTTCCGGCTGTTCCTGAAAATCCGTGGATGCTGAGACACGCAAGGGAATATCGTCCCCAGCCGAGAAATGATATAAGCCTTGATATGATCCGAATTGGAATCCTTGATCTTTCTTGTGCCGCTGTTAGCCGTCCCAGAGTCAGGGAACAGATCAAACAGTGATATTTGCGGGTCTTCCTTATAAAATTCGGTCTGCCAACCATCATCTCCCAGCAACCTGTCTATGCAGTTTTCCCATGTTTCATACTTACCGTTTTTGGGCAGCATCCTATTCAGTGCCGAGAACGGGAACAGATACCAAACATCAATAGACTTCGTCCTTGCCACAGTCTCAAGCGTCGTCCAATTCACCTGTGTCGCATAAGGATCTAAAAATAAGAGACCTCGATTATACCGCCAATCTACATCACGAATAATCTGTGCGAGCTTATCGTTTGCATCTCCACAGTAAACAGTGACGATCCTCGACAAGTACGGGAACTCTGCGTTTACCATCTCCTGGAGCTCCGCTGCCTTTTTCTCGTCTCCTTCGATGAAGTAGTAATGGTCAAATTTTCTATCTGCGGCCAGTGCCCTCTTGGCAGAACCTACAAGGTACTGCTCACCGTCACTGGTCTCAATTTCTCCTGTCCCGGCGAAAGCGTCAATATAAATCTTCTTGAACTTCTGGTTTTGCAACGCAATTAGGTATGCTTCCAGATAGCTCGTGAAGATATTGAGCTTTTCCTCCGTCCATTTGCCGCCAAATTTCTGTGATGTTACCATTGTTATTTTTATCCTCGTTCACATTCTTTCTCACGAAGAGAATGAAATGACGTATTCTTTCTTGTTTGTTTCGACTCGGACAATCTGCTCAATTTTTGCTCCGTAGTCGCTGATCAGCTCTTTCTTGATCTCGTTCCGATATCCTTCTGATGGAAAGATTGGATGGTCATCCAGCAAATCCCACAATTCAGTAAGTGGTACTAGGTTGCGTCCTATAAAATTGTCCTGCAAATACTTTGCGATATCTCTTACATGGAAACAGGAAGTATCCGTATCCAATGTAACAACCCCATCAAAGTCAAATCGCAGCTGTCCGCTTTCTGAGGAGTGTTTGGTAGAAGACTGTGCTCCGAAAACCTTCCATGCACTCTTCTTATACAGTTTGAATCCTTCCTTATGGCTCGTACAATGTATCAGGTTATACATATGCGAGTTGTTCATATTGTAGAAAGGAAACGCTGCAACGTAGTATTTGCGCGTCCCGTGCAAGGAAGAGATAATTTCCTCCACTCTTGCCTCATAGGCAGTCTTGTTGCTTCCAAAGGGCACCAGCTTTTCAAAGTCCTCAAGGTAAGTATTCTCATACTTTTCCTTTGTCGTTTTCCGCTTGGCACGGGTTATCGCTCTGACCGGATCGGAGACCATATGATTTATCATAACCTCACCCCAATTGCGGAAGAACGGCAATAGTGCCTCCCAGTCAATCGAAGCATCATACGGATCATAAAGCAGAAAGTAATGCAAATGTCCTGTCTGGCATAACTGTGGCCCGATAGTCTTAAGAAGCTCATGCGCATCCAGCCTTGACGTCACAATCTGAAAATTGCGCTCATTCTGCGGCAAATGCTTCTCCAGTTCATCCACCCGCTTGGCGTCCTTGTCATTCAGATAGATGTACACGGTTTTATCGGTATATGTTCTTGCAACTTCAAGCAGTGCCTCCGATACCCTCACAGCCGTGCCTTTTACAATTTCTCCAGCGTCATCTGTATAAATCCCGCTATTGCACATGCAATCTATAAAGATCAGCCCATTGCATGAGTTATTCAACATCAACTTCTGTGCCCACGATTTGATGTATTCCTCTATCAGTTCAAATTTCTTAATTGTATGAGGGCTGGCCTTGCTAATTACGCTTTTCTTTCTTGCTGGCATGTCATCCCCCCTCACTCAATAGAATCTTCTTCGGTAGGAATCAACTCCATAATGTCCCCAATATCGCAATTCAACGTTTTACATACCTTCATTAACACTTCCATACTGACGGTTTCACCTTTAGACAGCTTGGTAACGGATGCCCAGCTGATACCGGCCTTCGCCTGCAAATCCTTTTTCTTCATATCTCTATCTATCAGGATTTTCCATAATTTTTTGTAACTAACTTCCATAGCAGTCCCCTTGTCTTTATTATAAGGCACCTGAAGTGATACATACACAATAGCAGGATACCACAAACCCTCTCAAAGCACAAGGATCATCTTCATATTTGCGCGAATTTTCTTCTTTTTATCAAGAAAAATCTATGTAAATATGAGGCGGCCAGAACAATTTCAAGTATGCAACTGATGTGTAACAAAAAAGGAATGATATCCAAATAAAAAATAGCCAAGCCTGTTTGCTATATACTGCAAACAGGCTTGACTATTTTATCGGATCAAATCATTTGAAAATGCCTCAATGCCTCCATAATCGCCGCTTCCTTCTCCGGCGGGCACTGCGGTACTTTCGCATCTTCTTTTTTCGACAAGTTATAGTTCTGCCCAACCTCCAGACCGCATTTCCGTTTGACCTGGGAGATATATAAGCTGGACACCTTCAAACCATACTTCTCCAACACATAGGCTTTGATCTCGTCATAGGTCGCCTTGCTCTCCGCCGCCGTCAGATCCAGCTCATCCAGATTCAACTCCACTTCGATATGCTGCTTGGTGTTTAGTTTGGACAAAAGTACTACCATCTCCACCGAATCTGTATTCGGAAACATATCCACAGGCGTTGCCTCTATGAAATCATATCCTTCTTCACATAATATTTTGATGTCGCGCGCCATGGTTGCGGGATCGCACGAAACGTATACTATACGCTCAGGCGCTATGTTTATGACCGCCTCCAGAAGCTCTTTCCTGCATCCGGCTCTCGGAGGATCCAGAATAACGATATCCGCTTTCGCTATGATACCTTTAAGATCATCATCAAGCTCACCGCAGCCTTCTTCATCCTCACCCTGTGCGTAAAGCGGCAGTATTTCCTCCGCATATCCGCATATATATCTGGCGTTTACTATACCGTTTATCACTGCATTTCTGTTGGCATCCAGCACAGCCGCCTTGACACTCTCTATTCCTATGACATATTCCGCAATATCAGCACAGTAAAGTCCAATGGAGCCTACGCCGCAGTACAGATCAAGTATTACCGGAGATCTGTCTTTTTCGTATGCCGCCGTGCAGTATTCTCTGACTTTATCATAGAGTCTCTCAGTCTGGACAGGATTTACCTGATAAAAGCTCTGAGGAGATATCTCAAATTTAAGATTCCCTATCCTGTCTTCGATAACAGGTTTACCGGCAGCCGCCATATTCTCTTCTCCCAGTACATCTCCGCCCCGGCCTCTTGATATCTGATTTTTTCCTTTTGCGTCTCTTCCTGCTTCTTTTTTTATGCTGAGTATAACGCTTTCAAGAGAATACCCCGACTCATAAATCGCATCATCCAGCATTTCCACGAGCTTGTTCATGTTAGGTATGCCTTTCCCGTTTATTACCAGTATGACCATGACTTCTCCCGTGGAAAAAGCTGTTCTTACTATCATGTGTCTCATAAGACCTTTTCGCCACTTTTCATCCCAGGCCGTTATATGATCTTCTTTCATAAAACGCCTTAGAGCATCGGCAGCAGCCACCGCAGCTTCCGATTGAAGAGCGCAGTCCTCACAGTCAGCAGGAGTATGACTTTTCGCTCTGTAAAAGCCTACCGATACTTCTCCCGCAGCTTCGATCCGTCCGCCTTTTTTCGTGATTATTCCACCTGTGCTCACGATGAACTGAGCTTTATTTCTATATCTTAAATGACCAAGACCTTCGTTATCATCTTCTTTCATGCCTATGATCTCTTTGACATCAGGAGCATCCAGTCCGGCTATACGTCTTATATTTTCTCTTACCTTTTTTTCTTTCAGATCAAGCTGCTTCTCGTAAGACACCTGAGAATATCTGCATCCTCCACATCCTTTTTTCAATGCTGAACATTCAAATTCATCGTTTCTGTAAGGAGAGAAAGCCGTGATCTCGATCACCCTACCAAAGGAATAGCGTTTCTTCACACCTGTTATCTCTGTTCTGACTATATCTCCCGGGACAGTTCCCGGAATGAAAACGACCATTCCCTCTGCTCTGCCTATTCCGCTGCCCTCATTGCTCATATCTTCTATCTCTACTTCGTAGATACTGCCTTTTTCCATATAACTTTCCTCTGCTTATACTTATATTATTTTTCGTCCATAGCACCTTTGAAGATATCGTAAAGCTGCGGCGCTTCTTTTTTGAGGCGTACAGGCTTAAGATCCGGAGTTGTGAATCCATGGCTGCTCTTTCCTCTTACATGCACCTCTCCCGATTCCTCACCCCGTATTTCATATTCTATCTCTATGGATGCACCTTTCAGCTTACTTACTCTGCACGCAAGCACCTCATCATATACGGCAGGCGTCTTAAAATCAGCGCTTACAGAAAGCACCGGCATATATATGCCTGATTTTTCCATATCGTCATATGAATAACCGCTCATCCTGAACATCTCAGTTCTCGCAGTTTCAAAATACCTTATATAATTGGAATGATGCACGATACCCATATTGTCTGTTTCGTAATACTGTACTCTTACCTTTGTTTCAAACGTCATCATCTCATATTCCTCCTTTTTGTCGCATCATTTGATGCTGTTTGCTATTTCCTCTATTTTCCTGAGTCTGTTGTTTATCCCGGATTTTGAAAGTGGCGGGTCCATTATCCTCCCCAGCTCTTCTATACCAAGCTCCGGATTCTCAAGTCTTGCCTCCGCAGTTTCTCTGAGTTTTGGAGAAAGAAAATCCATGCCTTTTCTCTCCGCTATCAGCTTTATATTCTCTATCTGTTTTTCCGCGGCCTTAAGAGCTTTGTCTATATTGGCGTTATCCATATTGTTCTCTCGGTGTGTCTTTGAGATGATATCTTTCATCATCATAACATCATCGTATTTAAAGAACTGACTGTTTGCCCCCATTATTGCAAGCATATCTCTTATCTGCTCTCTTGCTTTCAGGTACACGCCGTATCCCTTTTTTCTTTTTACTATTTTAGCGCTTATATCCGTAAAGCTGTTGAAGATCTTCCTTATATCTTTAGCCAGAGTTTCCGAGCCTGCGGTTATCTCAAAATGATATCCCTTTTCAGGGTTGCTCACAGTCCCTGAGGCCAAAAATGCTCCCCTAAGGTACGCCTTTCTGCAGCACTTTGTCTTTATGAGGCCTTCGTAAACGCCGTCGCTTATGGAGTTCATCCCTTCTCTTACGATCAATATACCTGCTTCCCTGAGTATCTGTTCGCTTAAATTTTCAGGACCTATTGAAAGTATATAGGTGCTCCCCTTTTCAAGTGCTCCGCCTTTTTCCATTTCCAGATCTATATCCACTGAAAAATAACTCTTTATAAGAGTTTTATAATGTCTGACTACTGCAAGGTTTGATGTAAGCATCACTATCTTGAATTTCCCGCCGCCGACAAGTCTTATGCTCCCCGCAATGCGCATGAATCCTGCTATATCGGCCAGCATACAGCATTTCTTTTCCGGCACTATCCTCGCCAGCTCATTTTTTGTTTCCGATGCAAATGACATATCTACCACCTGATTAAACCATAAAAACTAAAAAGTCTCTCTGAGAGACTTTTAAATCCTTTAAAGATCCCGATGCTCCAGCGTCGTTCTCTTTCCTTCCTCTCTTAGCCTTCTTCGAAGTTCGTTTGCCATAGCAACAGAACGATGCTGTCCTCCGGTACACCCTATACATATATTAAGGCTGTACTTTCCTTCTTTGATGTAAAACGGTATCAGCATATCTATGAGTTCTATAGCTCTATCGAGGAAGTCCTGAGCAACTTTCTGTCTGAGCACATATTTGCTCACCTTGGCATTGTTGCCGGTAAGCGGTCTGAGGGACTTCACATAATAGGGATTAGGTATGAATCTCATATCGAACACCATATCTCCTGCTATCGGAGTACCTTTCTTGTACCCGAAAGACATGATGTTTATCATGAATGTCTTCTGATTTTCTCCCGTAGTCAGCGAATGTTTTATTTCATCCCAAAGCTGAGCAGTCTTGAGATTTGATGTATCTATTATATAATCCGCGTTGTCTCTCAGAACACTGAGCATTTCCCTCTCTTTCTGAAGACCGCTCATCACAGAGCCGCCTCCCTCTGAAAGCGGATGATTTCTTCTCGTTTCATTATACCTTCTCATGAGGACTCTGTCAGACGCCTCAAGATACAGTATTTTGTACTCTATACCATTTTGTCTCAGCTCGTCCAGCGCCTCTTTAAAATCATTGAAAAGCTTTCCTCCTCTGACATCTATTACGAAGGCTGCTTTATCTATCCCCTTCCCATTCGCTGTAAGATCGATAAAACTTTTTATCAGAGCCGGAGGCATATTATCTATACAGTAATATCCCATATCCTCAAGGCAGTCCATCGCCTGAGTTTTTCCTGCGCCTGACAGCCCTGTTATTATTATGGCTTTCATCGCTTCACCTTCTCCCTTATGTTCACTATCCTGCTGAGGTCAAGTCCTGCTCTTGCAGCTCTTTCAATGCCTTCTTTGAAAGAGCCTACTCTGTCCGGAGTATGAGCATCACTGCTTATTATAAATTTAACATCTTCTACTTCCGCAGCTGTTTTTATCTCTTCCTCGGTCATATGACCGTGCCATGTATTTATCTCCATCAGTGTGTCTGTCTCTGCACAGACTTCTGCAAGTTTTCTTATATCAAACGGTCCTTTGTCTCCCGGATGCGTCAATATGGATATATCGTTGTTCCTAAGCGCATTTATAACCATCTGTGTATTTGATTCCTTCAGTTTCTCTTCTCCTGATCTGAATCCCTTGTTCCACAGCCAGTTTCTTACACAGCTGCATCCGAAAAGTCCATAATGGTATCCTGCTATTATAAAATCGAATTCTTCGAATTCCTCATCCCTTATATCAAGTCCGTTCCCGTTTTTTACGATATTAGCTTCAACGCTCATCTTGACATTGAGCTTCGGATACTTTACGTTCATTCGCTCTATGTCGTTTCTCATATTCACTATCTCGTTCCTGTTGATGCCGTAAAAAAGATGTCCGGGTCCATGATCCGAGATAGCTATATATTCCAGTCCTTCATTGAAAGCCTGTCTTACATTGTCTTCCACGCTTCCCTTCCCGTGGGAATAAGTGGTATG
>UQNP01000036.1 GCA_900542385.1 uncultured Eubacterium sp. | reverse complement strand
AAAGCTTTTGAATACGAAAATTCGCTGTGAGGATGGCTGGGATCGCATAACGCTTCGCACTGGCGATCAGTATGTGGCAGTTCAGGAGGATGGCAGACTTTGTCTGTCAGATAAGGCAGATCTGTTTGTGAAAGAGGATTGGGGCGATGGACGTATCAATCTTAGATGTGAGCGTACAGGAAAGTATGTGACAACTATTTCAAAGGGACGCCGTCAAAGTGAAGAGGAGGATGGAGCACTGGTGGCAGTAAAGGATGCTGCATTTGACTGGTTTGTCACAGCGATTTTTCACATCATTCCTGCAGGGAATGGAGTAGTACAGCTTACTAATCGTTTTGATCAGCCAATTCAGATTAGCAAGGATAAAAAACTCTATTCTGCACTGACTGGAGAGGGAAGCAGCTTTTTAATGGAGACTGTCGTAGATGGCTTTGAAGAAGTACAGCGTCTTATGCAGTGTGCAAAGACAGTAATTCTTGCACTTGGCTGTCATCCTATGGTTAATGCAAAGGAAGAAATTGACCGCACAACACTTGCATTGCCGCCGCATCAGGAAAAACTGGCAAAAATGATTTGTAAAATAAAGCCAGATGCTATTTGTGTTTTATTCTCCAATTATCCGTACCTCCGGTTCCAATTTTACCCCAAATTCATCAAACACTCTCGACTGCACTATTTCCATAAGCTGTATTATATCTGAAGCCGCAGCACCTCCCCTGTTTATTATAAATCCGCTGTGAAGCTCCGATACCTGTGCTCCTCCTACAGAAAGTCCCTTAAGTCCCGCATCCTGTATCAGCTTTCCTGCAAAATATCCTTCCGGTCTCTTGAAAAAACTGCCTGCGCTCGGATAATTCACCGGCTGTTTAGCATTTCTTCTTGCATTTAGCTCAGTCATTTTATCATATATTTCTTCTTTATTTCCTTTCCTGAGCCTGAATACAGCTTCGACTGCGATATCTCCCGTATCATGAAGTACGCTGTGTCTGTATCCCATATCCATCATTTCTGTGTCCATACGAAAATCTTTCCTGCCGTCATTTGATACAAGTCTTACATTCTGGAGAATATCAGATATTTCTCCGCCGTAAGCTCCCGCATTCATGAACACCGCTCCTCCTACACTGCCCGGGATACCTGAAGCGAATTCAAATCCCTCAAGAGAATTCTCCGCGGCTGCTTTTGCCGCCGATGACAACAGACATCCTGTACCGCATGTCATAGTCTCTCCGTCTATTTTTACATTTCCAAAAGCCTTTCCGATCTTTATCACCGCACCTCTGTACCCTCCGTCCTTAACGAGAATATTAGTGCCATTGCCCAATATCATATGAGGATACTCATGCTCTTTCAATATCAAAAGAACATCTTTTAATGCCTGGATATCATCCGGCTCTATGAATATATCTGCACTTCCACCCGCTCTGAAAGAAGTATATTTATCCATTGATACATCTTCAAAGACCGTCCAGTTTCCGGCTCTGTCATCAAGTATCTTCTTTATTTCTATCTTGTTCACTCTCTCTACCGCCTTTTCTAAATATGCTTTTTCTTTTAATATCTTTTTTCTTCTTCACCCTGTAACTGTCCACCTTATAATCCGACAGATCCGTAGAAAATCCTCTTCTTTTCAGTCTGCCGTTAATAAGTCGCGACAAATATGTATACATTACAGCAAATACAGGTATTCCCACTATCATTCCGATGAATCCGAACAATCCGCCGCCTACCAGTACTGCAAACAATACCCAAAAACTCGCAAGTCCCGTACTGTCTCCCAGTATCTTCGGCTCTATGATATTTCCATCTATCTGCTGCAATATCAAAATGAATATAACGAAATAAATACATTGATTCGTATCAACCATTAAAAGCAGCAGTGCCGATGGTATGGCACCTATGAACGGTCCGAAGAACGGGATTATATTTGTTATCCCTATTATACAGCTTATAAGCAGCGAATATTCCCATCCGAAAAGAGTCATACATATGAAGCATATTATCCCTACTATAAGCGAATCTATTATCTTTCCGTTTATGAATCTGCCGAAAGTTTTATTCGTATATGAAGCTCCCTCAAATATTTCTTTAGCCGCCTTTTCACTGAAAAACGCTACTACTATTTTCTTGCTCTGCGCAGCGAAAGTATCTTTTATATTCAGGAAATATACACATATTATAACGGCTGCAAACATATGAGTCAGCGCTGTGAATATACCCATAAGCCCCTCTGATACTGTAGTAGCAATAGCAGTGTATTCAGGCAGTACTGTCTCTGTAACGAAAGAAACCGCATTCTGCGTGAAGTTATTTATCAGCCGGCTCAGCATTATATCCGCTTCAGGATAATTCTGCAGCTTCTGATTCAGCCATTCCGTCAGACTGTTCATACTTTCAGGAAGTATATCTATTATGGTTACGATGCTATCTATGAGCCCCGGTATTATCATCCACAATATCCCTGAAATCACTACGAAAAGCGTTATAAGCGCGACTACCGTGCCTATTCCTTTGGATATGGTAAGCGCCTTTGAAAAATTCCTGCCGTTTCTGTTTATAAGGCCGTATGTCCCGCGCACAGTAACATTGTAAATCGGGCACAGAAGATAGGCCATGACGAGACCGTATATAAAAGGAGCCAGTATAGATGCACATACTCCCGCTATGCTCTGCAGTGCATCAAATCTGTATAAAGCAAAGAATACTATTATACTGCATATTATTACTGCCAGAGATAAAAGTCCCCACTTTATATGTCTGTCCTCAAAACTAACTTTCATCATGCCACCTCTATTATCTATTTTACAATACTTTATAGGTAAAGTCTTCTTCTTTTTCGTTTCACTGTCAAATTTTATTTTTTTGATATTAAGGGGTTGAATTTATCCCCATCTTATGTATAATAATTACATATTGTAAATTTTTATTCATAAACAGTAATAAATTTACTGTTTGCGGAAATAAGATAAATTGGATTCAGGAGGATAAAAAATGGCTAAAGAAAAAGTTGTTCTCGCCTATTCCGGCGGACTGGATACTTCCGTCATCATGACATGGCTCAAAGAAAACTACAATTACGACGTTATCGCTGTATGCTGCAATGCAGGACAAAAAGAAGACTTTGAAGCTATAGAGAAAAAAGCTATAGCTACAGGCGCAGTCAAAGCTTACACAGCAGATATACGCGAAGAATTCATTACAGATTATATCTGGCCTACTCTGAAAGCGGGCGCTATATATGAAGGGCAGTATATGCTCGGCACATCAATGGCAAGACCTCTTATGGCAAAAAAATTAGTTGAAATAGCAGAAAAAGAAGGAGCTTTTTATATCGCTCACGGATGTACCGGAAAAGGAAACGATCAGGTGCGTTTTGAAACAACAATAAAAGCACTCAATCCCGCTATAAAGATAATCGCTCCTTGGAGATTCTGGGATTTCAGTTCAAGGGAGGATCTCATAGACTATGCAAAAGCTCACAATATCCCTATCAGCCAGACTACGAAAAAAATATACAGCAGAGACGAAAATATATGGCATATAAGTCACGAAGGCGGTGAGCTTGAAAACCCATGGAACGAACATCTCAAAACGATCCACGTTCTCAGCGTTGCTCCTGAAGATGCGCCTGACGAACCTACATATGTAGACATCGATTTTGAAGCAGGCGTGCCTGTAGCCGTTGACGGAGAAAAGCTTGATCCCGTGTCTCTTCTGACTAAGCTCAACGAACTTGGAAGCAAAAACGGAGTCGGAACTATAGATATAATAGAAAACAGACTCGTAGGCATGAAGTCCCGCGGCGTCTATGAAACACCGGGAGGCACGATCCTCTTTGCAGCCCATGCAGGACTTGAACAGCTTATTTTAGACAGAGACACAACACAGTATAAAAATATAGTTGCTCAGAAGTTTGCTCAGCTGGTATACGATGGTCTTTGGTTCACACCTCTGCGCGAAGCCATAAGCGCTTTCGTAGACGTGACACAGAAAGAAGTTACCGGAACAGTAAAAATGAAATTATACAAAGGCAGTGCAACGGCAGTCGCAAAGAAATCGCCTTATTCCCTCTATAACGAAGAATTTGCTACATTCAGCAAAGACGATGTCTACAACCAGAGTGATGCTGAAGGCTTCATAAACCTTTTCTCACTGCCGCTTAAAATACGTGCTATTCAGAAACAAACAGTCGAAGGAGGAGCTGAAGAACATGAAGCTTTGGAAAGGAAGGTTCTCAAAGGCGGCGACTTCATCCGCTGATGAGTTCAACGCCTCCATCGAATTCGACCAGAGGCTTTACAAAGAAGATATACAGGGAAGCATAGCCCACGCTTCAATGCTGGCAAAACAGGGCATAATAAGCGAAGAAGATTCCCTGCTCATAATAAAAACATTGAAGGAAATACTCGAAGATATAGAAAAAGGCAATGTGGAATTTACCATAGAATCCGAAGATATCCATATGAATATAGAAAGCATACTTACGGAGAGGATCGGAGACGCCGGCAAAAAACTTCACACTGCCAGAAGCCGAAACGACCAGATAGCAGTAGACATAAGATTGTATCTGAAAAAAGAAACGGATGCTATCAATAAGCTCATCAAGGAGCTGCTGGACACACTCTGTGAACTTGCTGAAAAGCATACGGATACAGTAATGCCCGGATATACTCATCTGCAGCGTGCGCAGCCTGTAACTTTGGCATATCATCTGCTGGCATATTATCAGATGTTTTCACGCGACAGGGAAAGATTTGCAGACTGTCTTAAAAGGATCGACAGACTGCCTCTTGGAAGCGGCGCTTTGGCAGGCACTACCTATGATACCGACCGCGATTTCCTGGCAGAAAAACTTGGCTTTTCCGAAGTGCTTCCAAACGGGATGGATGCTGTCGCAGACAGAGATTTCGCCATAGAATTCATAAATTGCTGCGCAGTAGTCATGATGCACCTCTCAAGGTTCTGCGAAGAACTGATATTATGGAGTTCCGTAGAATTCAGCTTCATAGAGATCGATGATTCTTTCTCGACGGGGAGCAGCATAATGCCGCAGAAAAAAAATCCTGATATGGCCGAGCTTATACGCGGCAAAACCGGCAGAGTATATGGAGATCTCATGAGTCTGCTTACAATATGCAAAGGACTCCCTCTTGCGTACAATAAAGATCTCCAGGAAGACAAAATACCTGTTTTCGACGCTGCCGACACGATAAAAGCATCTCTTGGCATATTTACAGAGATGATATCGACAATGGAAGTCAAAAAGGATAATATGGAGCACGCTGCCAAATACGGATATATGAACGCAACTGATGCCGCAGATTATCTGGTTTCAAAAGGTATCCCTTTTAGAGACTGTCACGAGATAATCGGCAAAATAGTACTCTACTGCATCAATAAAGATATTGCCATTGAAGATATGTCCATGGATGAATTCAAATCATTTTCTCCTGAATTCGATGAGGATATCTATGAAAAAATAGACATACGAAACTGTATAAAAGCAAAAAAATCAAAAGGGTCTACATCCTTTGACAGCGTAAAAGAACAGATCGAAAATATAAAAAGAGAAAATAAATAACCTCAAAGCAAAAACAACGCGGAGATCCTTTTCACAGACTCCGCGTTGTTTTCAATTTATACTGCATTTATTATTCCGCTCTGTTCTTCTTATATTCTCTGCACGCTTCTATAGTCCCTTCCATCTTATCATAAACAGCTCTGCAAAGGAACGAATAAAATTCCTCCTGTTTGTTGCCTTTAAGACATTCGCCGGTCATGTTCAGATACTCTTCTCTGCTTATCGGCATATTCGTCGGTGTAAATCCGTTTTCCATAAGGAAATAGTTCATAGCAAACACTGCGATCTCTCCGCTGTATTCCTCAAAAGGATATATATCTATCAGTTTATTGTGTATATACATAGCTTTAAGTATCACATCGTTGCCGGCCTTCGGACTGTATACTCTCCTGACTGCATCATCAAGCTTTTCTTCTATATCAAATGAATGCACAGGAACATGATTGAAGGAATACAGTACAGGATTTGATTTTCTGAAATATCCGTCCGGATCTTCAGCAAGTATCCTGTATGCGCTTATCAGGAAATTTTTATCTATATAATTCCCCATCTCAAGACAATTTTCAGCAACTCTGACAAGACTGCAGAAATTTTCTATAAAGACATAATCCTTTACAGGAACGTCCTTCTGCAGCTCTCCTTCCAGGATCTTATCTATCTCTATTCTTTCATGGTTTGGATTGCGTACTACGAGAGAGCCTTTTATCATATCCAGTTTATTTACTTCCATCACAGCCGACTTAAGAAGCCTGTCTTCCTTAAGCATCTCCGCAAGCTCGCTCCTCATACTGTAAAGTTTCTCATGCATAGATCTGCTCCTAATTCTTCAAAAATCCTATTCTTCCTACAGCTCCGGGGTATTTGTACATTTCTACTTCGCCAAAATCCCCTTCTATCTTTCTCAACGCAGGCATCTTGCTTTTAAGAAAACTGTAGCTTATCGTAGGCATAAATACTATATCGTATTTATGCTGAAATGTCAGCTGAAGGAAATCAAGAACTTCATCATCGTTAAAACCTTCTTCTATACCTACATTAAGTCTTATATTCAATTTCTGTCCAACGGCTTTATTGATACCGTCTATTACCGGTTGAAGCTCTTTACCTCCGTTGGATTCTTTATATCTTGTGAAGTTAAATGTATTCACTGCCACCGTAACATCCGTTACTCCGGCCGCTTTCAGTTCTTCCGCCTTTTCTGCCAGATCCTGTCCGTCCGTAACTACTGTTTTTCTTTCCATTTCTCTTTTTTCTTCCATATCTTCTGCCAAATCTTTCTTATTTTCCGTTTGTTTTTTATTTTACTTTAAAATCCTTTAGTAGTCAATGTCGCATAAAATATGATATAATAGCTGAGGGTTTTATATTATGAAGATTTTAGTAATTGGAGATACACACGGAAAACTCGATAAAGTTCGCGATATCTATCCCAAACTTACAGATATCGATATCATAGCACATACTGGTGATCATATGCGTGACGGCACCGCCTTGGAAAAAGAATTGGGCGTGCCTGTTTTTTGCGTGAAAGGAAACTGCGACGGAGGTTCAGACCGCGATTTTAAAATAATAGAGACGGAATTCGGCAACATCCTTCTCATCCATGGTCATATGCAAAACGTAAAATATCATCTCAACTCGCTTATGTATAAAACCATGGAAGAAAACTGTAAAGCCGTATTTTTCGGTCATACCCACCAGTCCATGGTGTACGAAACCGGCGGCATACATTTCGTCAATCCGGGAAGCCTGACTCTGCCTCGTGATGGAAGCTCCGGCTCATACGCGATAGTACGGACTTCCGAAAAAGATTTCAATGCTTCCATAGTTTTCTATTCCACTGTCATGGGCTCACAGAAAGAAAAAATCAAGTCAGGATATATAAGGAACATCCTCAACTACAGCGACAGGTTCTAACGTGTTTCACATTTCAAACTCAGGAACAGTAACGACAATTTAAAAGAAAGGTATATACTGCAATGCATAAAGAAAATCTGACCCGATATGCTATCTATCTCTCCGGCATGATAATACTCGCTTTAGGCATCACTTTGAATACAAAGACTGATCTCGGCGTCTCTCCTCTCATATCCATGCCCTTTGCAGTATCTCAGATCTGGCATATAAATTTTGCCCTTCTCGCTTTTATCATGTATTCATTTTTTACTTTACTGGAAATATTCCTGAAAGGAAAAAACAGAGAAGCTAAAGATCTTCTTCAGCTTCCCTTTTCCCTCGTTTTCAGTCTGCTGCTGCAGTTCTTAGGCGATGGGTACGACAGTCTCGCCGGTGTAATAGATATACTTAATATGCAAACCCTGGCGCCGCGTATCATCATGCTGATCATAGGAGTTGCGCTGACCGGCATAGGCGTTTCCATGACAGTCAACATGAAACTCATACCTAATCCTGCCGACGGTCTTGCGAAAGCCGTAGGCGATAAATGCGGCAGAAATCTCGGCTTCGGCAAGAATCTCATCGATATCTCAAGCGTCGGGATAACATGCATCATAGGGCTCCTGTCATCAGGGCGTCTTGTGGGAGTTGGCATCGGTACTATCGTAGCTATGATAGGCGTTGGAAGGTGCATATTCGGTTTCAACTATTTTCTCAAAAATAAGATGCTTTCCGCTACAGGCCTCGCCGGCAGTACGGCTGCATAAAAAATCACTGATATTACTATCTTTTTTATAATATCTTCATAATGATCGTATTAACAAAAAAGCAGACCCAGGTCCATACTGTATCCTCAGGTCTGCTTTATTTTTCAATTGAAATCACGCCATAATGGTCTTTATAAGAACGATAGCGAAAACAATTACAAAAGCTATCGTCTCGACACAGAGTATAAGTTTGATGATCTCACATATCTTCTGCCATCTCTGACCATATTTCAGTCTTTCCTTCGTATGTTTTGAAATATTTCTCAAAAGAAGTATAAGTAGCACTATTCCGCATACAAGCGCTAAAATAATCCATGTCATTTCTGTTTACGACCTTTCAATAATTCTCTGCGATAAAATCTTTTCGCTTTTACAATAATATCAGAGGTTACACGCTATTTCCAGCTTTTTTGTAAAATATTGCTCATTATATCATCAAATTAACACATAACCTTGCGAATCAGTCAAGCTCTTTATATTCAAGCTCAACACCTCTCTGCTTCAGCTTTATCGCTTTGAGGAACGCTTTCGCCGTATCCATACATGTCATGACCGAAATACCGCGTTCTATAGCTTTTCTTCTTACAGGGAAACTTTCCGTTTCCTTTCTGTTTGCAACAGTAGGCATATTTATTACAAGTGCGATCTTTTCATCGCTTTCTTCATTATGATTCATGATCCATTCCTGGGCCGTATCGTAATCCATAAGCTCTGCAGGAATATCATGAGCCTTTGCAAAATCCATAGTGTCATCAGTAACATATATTTTAAAACCGCTGTTTACATATTCTTCAAGGATATCAGCCGTATACTGATTCTGTTCGGATTCTTTCAGTGTTACGAATATATTTCCTCCTACCGGAATATTCATCCCTGCCCCAAGGAATCCTTTATAAAGAGCTTTATCGAGATCCTTATCTATACCTAAAACTTCTCCCGTAGATTTCATTTCAGGTCCAAGCGCTATATCCATATCCGTGAGTTTTGCACTGGAGAAAACAGGCACTTTTACTGCATATTCATCGTTCTTCCTGTAAAGTCCCGTTCCATATTCGCTGTCTTTGAGTTTATGACCAAGCATCGCAGCAACGGCCAGTTTTACCATAGGGACCCTTGTTACTTTGCTGAGGATAGGAACTGTCCTCGACGCTCTCGGATTTACTTCTATAACGTATATCCTGTTCCCGTCATAAGCATACTGGATATTCACAAGACCTACTACATTAAGTGCGCCGGCTATCCTTTTCGTGTAATCTACAAGGGTGTTTTCAACTTCCTCGGAAAGAGAGTAGTCAGGATATACTGATATACTGTCTCCTGAGTGTACTCCAGCCCTCTCCACGTGCTCCATTATGCCGGGGATAAGTATATCTTCACCGTCAGCTATAGCATCCACTTCTATTTCTTTGCCCTGTATGTACTGATCTATAAGCACAGGATGTTCGCTCGAGAGTGATACCGCTTCCTTGAGATACCTCGTAAGCTCGGTATCGTTGTATACTACCTGCATAGCACGTCCGCCTATTACGTAGGACGGCCTTACAACGAGAGGATATCCAAGTCTTCTTACAGCTTCAAAGGCTTCCTCCTGAGTAGTTACCGCAAGGCCTTCCGGGACAGCTATATCCAAGGACTCTAAAAGCTCACAGAATTTTTCTCTGTCCTCAGCCAGGTCTATGTTTTCAAAGGATGTTCCCAATATATTTATGCTTCTGCTGTTGAGCTTTTCCGCGAGATTGAGGGATGTCTGTCCGCCAAACTGCAGTATAACACCGTAAGGTCTTTCTCTCTTTATAACGTTCATGACGTTGTCTATATGAAGAGATTCAAAATACAGCTTATCTGATGTATCAAAATCTGTGCTGACAGTTTCAGGGTTGTTGTTCATTATTATCGCTTCATATCCAAGATCTTTTATCGCCCATACTCCCTGTACGCAGCAATAGTCAAACTCTATACCCTGCCCTATCCTTATAGGTCCTGAGCCGATTACCAGGATCTTTTCTTCCGGACTCCTTACACTTTCATCTTCTTCATCATAGCAGGAATAGTAATACGGTGTGGCAGCATCGAACTCTCCTCCGCACGTATCTACCATCTTATATACAGGATATATATCATTGTATACTCGTATATCCTGAAGGACGTCTCTCGAAACTCCCGACAGCTCTATGATATCGCTGTCTGTGAATCCTCTTGATTCAGCTTCATATACCAGATCCTTCGTCAGCGGTCCCTTTGCCAGCTGCCTTTCCATATCTATGATGCCTTTTATCTTGTTCAGGAACCATCTGTCTATCTTGAGCAGATCGTAAAGTGCTTCAACGTCCATAAGATTTCTTCTCATAACTTCCGCTATGCAGAAGATCCTTTCATCGTCACACGCTTTTAATTTTTCTATCAGCTTATCGTTATCAAGATTGGTCACGAAAGGTATATGAAGACCGTCGCACTTTATTTCTATCGACGTCAATGCTTTCAGCAGTGCACTTTCGAAGGTCCTGCATATTGACATTACTTCTCCGGTAGCTTTCATCTGCGTACCAAGTTTTCTGGATGCAGTCCTGAACTTATCGAAAGGCCACTTCGGGAACTTGACTACAACGTAGTCGAGCACCGGCTCAAAACATGCGCTTGTCGTCTGAGTAACGTAATTGGACAGCTCGTCAAGATTGTAGCCGAGGGCTATCTTTGCAGCTATTTTCGCTATAGGATATCCGGCCGCCTTTGACGCAAGGGCCGAGGATCTGCTTACCCTTGGATTTACTTCTATAACTATGTATTCACCGTTATCCGGATTAAGTGCGAACTGTACATTACATCCGCCTTCTATCTCAAGACTTCTTATTATTTTTATGGAAGCATCTCTGAGCATCTGATATTCTTCATCTCTCAAAGTCTGCGTAGGAGCGACAACTATACTGTCTCCCGTATGTACTCCTACAGGGTCAAGATTTTCCATGCTGCATATTATTATACAGTTATCTCTTCCATCGCGGATCACTTCATATTCTATTTCTTTCCAGCCTGCAACGGATTTTTCAAGCAGGATCTGTCCGATCGCGCTGTTTTCCATTCCTTTATAGCAAAGCTGCTCCAGTTCTTCCATATTCTCAGCGATCCCGCCGCCTGTACCGCCAAGAGTATACGCAGGTCTTATGATCACAGGAAATCCTTCCTGCTCAACGAATTCTCTGCATTCCTCTATGGACGTCGCTATTATACTGCTCGGTATCGGCTCTCCGATCTCCTGCATCAGCTTTTTGAATTCCTCCCTGTCTTCCGCTTTCTTTATGCTCTCTCTGTTCACTCCGAGAAGTTCTGTCCCGTATTTTTTGAGTATACCTTTAACTTCAAGCTCCATCGCAAGATTAAGGCCTGTCTGCCCTCCGAATCCTGCCAGAATACCATCAGGCTTTTCCTTTTCGAGTATTTGCTCCAGAGCCTCCTCTGTAAGCGGCTCCATATACACTTTATCAGCAATACCTTTATCCGTCATGATCGTAGCTGGGTTGCTGTTCACTAATATCGTCTCTATGCCCTCTTCACGTATAGCCTTGCATGCCTGCGTGCCCGCATAGTCGAATTCTGCCGCCTGTCCGATGACGATAGGACCGGAGCCGATAATAAGTATTTTATTGAGATATGTTTTCTTAGGCATTTTCCCCGTCCTCCTTTTTAGCTTTTTTCATCATATTTATAAATTTATCGAACAGATAGGCATTATCGTTAGGCCCCGGAGATGCTTCCGGATGAAACTGGACAGAAAATACAGGCAGATCCCTATGTTCCATTCCTTCAACAGTTCCGTCGTTAAGATTCAAATGTGTAACTTCCATTCCTTTTAGGATTATACTCTCATGCTGTACTGCATATCCATGGTTTTGAGATGTTATATACGAACGCTTTGTCTCTTTGTCGTAAACACCATGGTTTCCTCCTCTGTGTCCGTATTTCAGCTTGTATGTCTTACCTCCAAGAGAGATCGCAAGGATCTGATGTCCCATGCATATTCCAAACATCGGTATTTCACTCAATCTTATCAGATTTTTAACTTCTTCTATAGCTTCTGTCGCTTCCTCAGGGTCTCCCGGGCCATTGGTAAGGAATATACCATCCGGCTTATCCTCCAAAACCTCCTCTGCCGAGGTGCCGTAAGGATATACTGTAAGCTCGCAGTTTCTTTTTTGCAAACATTTGAGTATGTTGGCCTTCACTCCAAAATCGAGAACTGCAACTTTGAATGCATCATCCTTGTTTTCTTCATCAGGAGCAGCATCGAGCACATATTTTTCTTTGGTTGAAACTTCTTTCATCCAATCTCCTCTGAGCTTTCCTTCATCGCATAATTCTTTTGCTTTCGCCAGGGAAATTCCCTCAGTACTGATGAGACATTTGACAGTTCCTGATTTTCTTATAAGTTTCGTTATCTTTCTTGTATCTACACCGAACACTCCGGGCACATTCTGCTCTCTGAGCCATTCGTCCATTGTTTTTACGCTGTTGCTGTTGGAAGGCATATCGCAAAGATCTTTCACCACAAGTCCAAAAGCATGGATCCCATCGGATTCATTGTCTATATTGCTTATACCGTAATTCCCTATGAGAGGATAAGTCATATTTATTATCTGACCTTTGTAAGACGGGTCTGTAAGTATCTTCTGATATCCTGTCATCGATGTATTAAAGACGAGTTCCCCTACTGCTGTCCCTTTTGCTCCAAATCCGCGTCCCTTAAAGACAGTACCGTCTTCAAGATAAATCAATCCTTCCATTTCATCTATCGTTTTTATCATAGTATCATACAATCTCCTTATACATTGAATAAGCGACATCTCTGCCGCTTATAAATAATTATACATCATTACACATTTTTATGCAAGCCTTGCATATGCAATTTCTATACATCTTCCGGTCGTTTTTGTTTTTCTTTTTCTGTATCCACATTCATGAATACACCTGCACCGGAAGCTAAAAGCTTACCTGTGTTTTTACTCCTTGATTCACATATGAGATGAGTTATACGTCTTCCGGCAGAGACGGCTTTTACAGTTACAAACATTACATCCCCTTCTTTTACCGGACGTATATATTTTACATCAAGACTCACTGTCGGAGTGAAATTTTTGCCCGCCAGAAACCTTACAAGCACACCCATCGTCATATCAAAAGCAGTGCACATCATCCCGCCGTGCAGATGTCCCGCTCTGTTCACCTGCCACGGCTGTACCCTGAATGCAAAGGTTATGGTTTTATCTTCGTAGGAACAGCTTACCTTCTCCGCTCTCATGAGTCCGTTGATCAAATCCTTGTATATGCCGCTGTTTTCTGCCATCGTCATGTCGACGTATTCTTCAAGTTTTCTCTGTCCTTCGCTTTTGTCCATAGTTTCTCCTGAATTTTATATATCGTATATTATTCGTCCTTCTTTTCTTGCAGGAGGCTCCGGGATCTCACAGTCTGCATATCCTAAAGCCAACGCTCCTATTCCGGCAAAGTTCTCAGGAATACCCCATTTTTTCATGAGTTCCCTGCCTTCTTCAGTTTCAAACATTTCTCGCTCTCTGTGTATCCACCTTGAAGCCAGTCCGATAGAATGAGCCGCCAGCATCATCGTATCGAGCACGCAGCTTCCATCTTCTATATATGTGTTTCTGTCTTTTGGCGCAAACACCAGTATTACAGTAGGCGCTCCGTAATAAGGATTTGATTCTGCTCCCATCACCGCTGCATTCATCCTTACGATCTTTTTCATCATTTTTTCTTCCTGCACCGCTACCATCACCGGACTCTGCATCCCTCTTCCGGATGGTGCATAAAGACCTGCCTCAAGCACTGTATCAAGCTCCTGCCTGCTTATCTGCTCAGACTTGTACTTTTTTATCGATCTTCTCGTAACTATATTATTTAAGACCT
>UQNP01000035.1 GCA_900542385.1 uncultured Eubacterium sp. | reverse complement strand
CGGCCGATCCGAAGCTTTGAAAAGTTTCAGTACAGGATATGATATTATTGAGGAGGAATTTAAAATGACAAATATACAGAAAGCCCTTGAACTTATAGGAACCTTTGCTTCAGGTGATACAGAAAAGGCGGCAAGTCTGCTGGATGAAGGATATATACAGCACAATCTTGCATACGGAACGGGCAGAGATGCTTTTGTAGGCTCGGTGGAATACCTTGCTTCTGCACCGGTAAAGACGACGGTGGAAAATATCAGAGCCTTTGAGGACGGCGATAAGGTGTTCCTGCAGACAATATACAATTTTGCAGGAGCAGGGGAGCAGGTAGCCTTCGATATCTTCCGTTTCAACAGCGAGGGAAAGATAGCGGAACACTGGGACAATCTGGCGGCAAAAGCAGAGCCGAATCCTTCAGGCAGGACTCAGACAGACGGCGCCAATGAAATAAAAGATGAAGACAGGACTGAAGCAAACCGTGAACTTGTAAAGAATTTCCTTTACGATGTTATGCAGGGGAAGAGACCGGAAAAAACGCCTGAGTACTTTGACGGAGATACATATATACAGCACAATACAGGTATAGCTGATGGTCTGTCCGGACTGGGCGCGGCGCTCAAGGCGCTCGGAGAGCAGGGAATAGAGATGATATACGATACTACGCATCAGATACTTGCCCAGGGAAATTTCGTCCTTGCAGTAAGCGAGGGAACTTTCGGAGGAGCGCATACAAGCTATTACGATCTCTGGAGAGTAGAAGAGGGTAAAATAATCGAACACTGGGATGTAATGGAGACGATAGCAGATGAATCGCAGTGGCAGAACCAGAACGGAAGGTTTTAAAGAAAAAGAATAATTAAAAGCCGGACATTCAAGTCCGGCTTTTGTGTATCTGAATATCTTTTAATAAACGTATACTTTCGGAAGTCTCTGGCCGAAGCCGCAGAGTATTTCGTAGTTTATAGTACCGGTGGCCTTTGCGATATCGTCTGCGAGTATTTCGTATATGCCGTCTTTTCCCATGATCGTGACTTCATCACCGAGACGAACGTAAGGTACGTGGGTAACGTCTATCATGCAGACGTCCATACATATAGTTCCCGCGATAGGAGCAAAAACTCCGTTTACTATTACTTTGCCTGTGGAAGAATAAGACCTCGGAAGGCCGTCGGCGTATCCTATAGGTATGGTTGCTATCAGACTTTCACGAGTAGTAGTAAACTTTCTTCCGTAGCTTATGGATGTACCGGCAGGGACCTTTTTCAGCTGTATTATGTTGGCTTTTACCGACATGGCCGGCTTGAGGGCAAGCTGCCTCTTATCCACTTCCTCGGACGGATAGCATCCGTAGAGGATTATACCACTTCTTACCATCTCGTAGTGAGACGAAGCAATATCCATGATGGCTGCGCTGTTGGCAAGGGTCCTGAAAGGTATCTTCAGATCTTCTTTCAGAAGCTGTTTGTAGAATACGGAATAACGCTGTTCCTGCACGGAGGAATAGGTTTTATCGGCGAAGTCCGCTGTAGCAAAGTGGGATAAAAGACCTTCTATTTTAAAGTTGGGAAGGCTGTTTATCATCTTTATGTCTTCGATGGAAGCAGAATCGTCGGGGTTATATCCAAGGCGGCCCATACCGGTGTCGATGGATACATATCCCTTTATTATTATTCCCTGTTTCTGAGCAGCTTTCGAGATAGCTTCAGCATTTTTAAAATCACATACTACAGGTGAAAGCCTGTTTTCCACTATCACGTCAGCGTAGGGCTCCGGATTTGGATACAGTATTATTATTTCTTCAAGAAGAAATCCTGCTTTTCTGAGGCGTACGCCTTCGGAAAGGGTGGCTACGCCGTAGGATTCTATACCGTTGGCTCGGAGAACCGTCGCTACTCTTACTGCACCGTGTCCGTAAGCATCGGCCTTGAGCACGCCGGTTATCTTCCTGCCGGGTCCTACTTTTTCTTTTATGCTTTTGATGTTGAAATCAAGGTTGGTGACATTGATTTCACTCCATGCTGCTCTCATGGCTTCTTTGTACACTCTGATAAACCTCCGGTTGATTTTGTTTTATCCTTATATATTCATATATTCAGCTCGGCCAAGACGGTATCCAGAAGGAACTGGGCGCCGGCAACGAGATCCGATTCCTTTGTATCTTCTTCAGGGACATGGCTCCTGCCGTCTATACTCGGTACGAATATCATACCCGTATCTGCGTGATAAGCGATCATGCAGGCATCGTGAACGGCTCCGCTGTCCATGACTTTGAAGGAAAGATTCTGATCTTCAGCCCGTGCAGTCATGGAAGATATGAGCCTGTCCGAAAGATGGAGAGGACTTGACTTGGAATGTTCTTTTATCAGGCATGAAACGCTTCGCCTATTAGCGATATGCTTTATATCCTCTATTATCTGATCGGTAAATTTATTTATCTTCTCTTCGTCCTTGTCTCTTACTTCCAGGGAGAATTTCACCGTTTCGGGTATCACGTTGGAACAATTCGGCATGACTTCAAGTTTGCCTACAGTTACAACTGTGCGTTTGTCCGTATCTGATTTTACGGTTTTTTCTGCCGAAAGGATACATTCAGCGGCAGTGCACATGGCGTCGTATCTTTCTGTCATAGGTGTAGCGCCGGCGTGATTTCCCACACCGGTGAGAGTGACTTCTATGACTCTCATGCCGAATATGGAATCCACTATGCCCAGGGAGAGACCTTCTCTGTCGAGAACAGGTCCCTGCTCAATGTGAAGTTCGAGCATAGTTTTTATCTTATCAAAATCCCATACGGTCTTTTCCGGGGAAAATTTCTCGTCGCTGTATACGGCAGGGGCGTTTCCCGCAACCTCTGCACATACGGACGGATGAGGTGAAAGACCGGAGAGTATTTCTCTGAGACTTTTGCCGTCATCTCTTTTAAGAGAATCCAGGTTCTCATCCTTATATATCCCGGATATGAATTTGCTCCCGGTCATGGTGGACCCGAAGCCGGAGCCTTCTTCTTCTGCGAAGATCACCATCCTGTAGTTTACCCCGTTTCCGGAAACACCGGACTGCGCCAGTGTTTCCATGACTTCAAGGGCTCCGCATACTCCGTATATACCGTCAAGCCAGCCGCCGTTTTTTACGGTGTCGATGTGAGAGCCGCATACGACGGACGGGCTGCCGGGAGTATTGGTTTTAAGATCTATTATTATGTTTTGCAGCGGGTCTATATAGACAGAGCATCCGGCGTCCTCTGCCCGTTTGAGTATGTATGTCCGCGCCTTTGCATCCTGCTTTCCGTATGAAAACCTCGTGACGCCGTCATCGGGAGTATCCGTGAAAGTTTTCAGGGTATGCAGGTTTTTCATAAGTCTTTTATCGTTTATCTTCATTGCAGTCTCCTATGAGGTACGATGTTCATGCTACCATTCATAGGAAGCGCCGAAAGGTTTTCCGGGAACGAATCTGCCCTGACCTTTGTGTCCGATGTATTTAGCATCTTCAACGATCTTCTGTCCTCTCAGGAGAACCGTTTCAGGTCTGCCTTTCTGTTTGAATCCTTCAAACGGACTGTAGTCAACGCCTTCAAGGTTGGTCTCGACGCTGATGATGCCTTCATAGTCAGGATCGAAGATAACAACGTCTGCATCGAAGCCTACAGCGAGCTGGCCTTTCTTTTCAAGACCGTTGACTTTTGCAGGTGTAGTTGCATAGAGGTCTACGAGCCTGCTCTTTGAGATCCTTCCCTCGCATACTCCGTATGTCCAGAGTATATTGAGTCTGTTCTGAAGGCTTGGGGCGCCGTTAGGGATGTCAGCGAAGGATTTTCCTTCTCCGTAACCCATGTGCTTCTGCACCTCGTAATCGAATCCGCAGTGGTCTGAGCTGATGGCATTGAGCCATTTTCTGTCAACAGCTTCCCACAGGGCTTCTCTGTGCTCTTCAGTCCTGAGTGCAGGCGAGCATACGTATTTTGCTCCTTCATAGCCCGGCTTTGCCAGATCTGATTCGTCGAGTACGAGGTAGTGAGCGCAGGTTTCTCCGAAGACTTTCTGTCCGCGGCTGTAAGCGGCTTTTACTTCTTCGAGGGCTTCCTTGCATGTAACGTGTACTATGTATATAGGTGCGTCTGCCATTTCAGCCAGATATATAGCTCTTCTTGTAGCTTCTGCTTCAACTACAGGAGGACGGCTCACTGCGTGGTAGTAAGGAGCTGTCTTTCCTTCAGCTATGAGCTGCTTCGTAGCTACATCTATCATATCTGCATTTTCTGCGTGGACCATGATGGTGACGCCTGTTTCCTTACCTTTCTGGAGAGCTTTCAGTATAGCATCGTCGTCGGCGTGGAAGAACTGTCCTTTATATGCCATGAACAGTTTCATTGTAGGGTAGCCGGCTTCTGCCAGTTTAGGTATTTCATCTATGACTTCATCTCTCGGGTCTGTCATTACGCTGTGAAAAGCATAGTCGACCATGGCAATACCGTCAGCATCGGTCTTTTTGTAGTCCTCAAGAGTTTCGATGAGACCTCTGCCTTTTTCCTGATTGACGAATTCTATAAGGGTGGTGGTACCGCCTACAGCAGCGGCATTGGATGTTTCAAATCCGCGCGTCTTGCTGCCTTTGTAAGTAAAGGAGAAGTGTACATGCTGGTCTACTCCGCCAGGCAGCACGTATTTGCCTGATGCGTCGATGACCTCATCTTCGTCCTTTGCCTTGATATCCTTTCCGATCTCAGCAATGCTTTCGCCTTCTATGCGGATGTCAGCCTTGCTTTCTCCATCTGCGGTAACAACTGTTCCGTTTTTGATTAGTACTGCCATGATATACCTCCAATCTGATCACAGTATGTTTTGTGAACGCCTTTTAGAGCTTAGGTGTTCTTTTGATTATATCCTCTCTGCCTGGGCCGTTTGAAACGTATGTGATAGGGAAACCGATGAGTTTTTCGATCTCGTCAACATAGTTCTGAGCTTCGGCAGGAAGTTTATCGAATTCTCTTATGCCGGTGATATCGCATTTCCATCCCGGCAGTTTCGTGAATACAGGTTTTGCCTTTTCCAGCAGTGAAGTGCACGGGAATCTGTCTGTGATCTCCCCGTCTATTTCATAACCTGTACATACAGGGATCTCGTCGAGGTATCCGAGAGGGTCAAGCACTGTGAATGCGACCTCTGTCGTTCCCTGTGCCATACATCCGTATTTTGTAGCAACCGCATCAAACCAGCCTACTCTTCTCGGTCTTCCTGTAGTAGCGCCGTATTCGCCGCCGTCTCCGCCGCGGCGTCTTAATTCTTCCGCCTCATCCTCATCGAGGATCTCGCTGACGAAAGCTCCGCCTCCTACAGCGCTGGAATATGCTTTTACTACGGTTATTATCTCTTTTATTTCATAAGGAGGGATACCTGCGCCTATTGCTCCGTAGGCTGCGAGAGTTGAAGAAGAGGTTACCATCGGATATATACCGTGGTCCGGATCTTTGAGGGCTCCCAGCTGTCCTTCAAGCAGGATCTCCTTTCCTTCTTTTAAGGCGTCGTGCAGGTAAGCTGATACGTCGCACTTGTACGGCTCTATCATCTCTGCGTATTCTTTCAGAGTTTTGAGTATTTCCTTCGGGTCCAGTTCAGGCTTGTTGTACAGATGCTTAAGCAATATGTTTTTCTGAGTGCATATGCGGTCGATCTTGTCTTTCAGCTCTGCTTCGTCCATGAAGAGTTCCTGCACCTGGAATCCGATCTTGGCGTATTTGTCTGAATAGAACGGAGCTATGCCTGATTTGGTGGAGCCGAAGGCTTTGCCGGCCAGGCGCTCTTCTTCGTATTCATCGAACATTAAGTGATAAGGCATAAGGACCTGCGCTCTGTCGGAAACAAGGATCTTCGGTTTAGGTACTCCGCCTTTTGTTATCTCATCTATCTCTTTGATCATGTACGGGATGTTGAGAGCAACTCCGTTGCCGAGGATGCTGGTCGTATGGTCGTAGAATACGCCTGACGGAAGCATATGGAGGGCAAATTTGCCGTAGTTGTTTTTTATAGTATGTCCGGCGTTGCTGCCTCCCTGGAATCTGACTATTATGTCGGCTTCCTTTGAAAGCATATCGGTGATCTTGCCTTTACCTTCATCGCCCCAGTTGGCGCCTACTATTGCTTTTACCATGTTGAAACTCATACCGCAGACAGCGGTATTCTCTCCTTTCTTGTTTTTTATCATATCCGGCAGTGCCGGGGGATTTGCATTTGTTTGTCCTGCGTACAGCACTTATATTCTGCGTACCGCATTGAGAGCCGGCTGTCCGCTATACATTGATGTCGGCTTTCATACCGAGAGCCTCACTGTTTGCGCTGAGTACAGGCTCTACGTTGTTCTTGAGAAAGTCTTTGGTCTGGCTCTCTGCGCATCCTGTGAAATTTTCAGGCTTCATCAGCGTGAGGAGCTGTTCTTTGGTCATATTGAATTCCGGGTCTTCTGCGATCCTGTCGAGCAGATCGTTTTCCGCACCTTCTTCTTTAATGCGTTTTCCTGCCGCCATGGAATGCTGTCTGATCTTTTCGTGCAGCACCTGTCTGTCGCCGCCCAGCTTTACTGCGTCCATCATGATGTTTTCCGTTGCCATGAAAGGAAGCTCTTTCATAAGGCGGGATCTGATCACTTCAGGATATACCACAAGTCCCGATGAAACGTTCATGTAAAGCTCCAGTATACCGTCAGCGGCAAGAAAGCTTTCCGATACGCTGAGACGTTTGTTTGCCGAATCATCGAGGGTCCTTTCAAACCACTGGGTGGAAGCGGTTATCGCAGGATTGAGCACGCCTGCTATAACGAAATTGGAAAGGGCGGCTATTCTCTCGGAACGCATAGGATTTCTCTTGTACGCCATGGCAGAAGATCCGATCTGATTTTTTTCAAAAGGCTCTTCTATTTCCTTGAGATGCTGCAAAAGTCTGATATCGTTGCTGAATTTGTGGGCGCTCTGGGCTATGCCGGCAAGCACGTTGAGCACTCTCGTATCCACCTTTCGCGAGTAGGTCTGTCCCGAAACAGGATAGCATCCGTCAAACCCCATTTTTTCAGCTATCATAGGATCTATTTTTTTTACCTTTTCCAGGTCGCCGTCGAAAAGTTCGAGAAAGCTTGCCTGAGTACCTGTAGTACCTTTTGAGCCGAGAAGCTTTATCGAGCCGAGGACGTGATCCAGGTCTTCAAGGTCCATGAGAAGATCCTGTATCCAAAGGGTTGCGCGCTTTCCTACAGTGGTGGGCTGTGCCGGCTGGAAATGGGTGAATCCCAGCGTCGGCAGGGCTTTGTATTTATCTGCAAAATCAGCAAGATTGGATATTACGTTTATGAGTTTTTTCCTTATCAGCTTGAGTCCTTCGGTCATTATTATGATATCGGTATTGTCGCCTACGTAGCAGGAAGTGGCTCCAAGATGGATGATTCCTTTTGCCTTCGGACACTGAAGTCCGTAGGCATACACATGAGACATGACATCGTGACGCACTTCCTTTTCGCGTTTTTTTGCCTCTTCGTAGTTTATATCATCGGCTGCCGCTTTGAGCTCTGCTATCTGCTCGTCCGTTATGGAAAGTCCCAGTTCCTTTTCGGTCTCTGCCAGTGCGATCCAAAGTTTTCGCCATGTTTTGAATTTCATTTCAGGTGAAAAGAGATATTTCATTTCTTTGCTCGGATATCTTTCCGACAGCGGACTCGTGTAGTTTTGAGTGTTATCCATTTATTACGCTCCTTTGACATGTATCCTTTTAATTATATGATGATTTATAAAAATTTTTCCTGCTGTTTATCTTCCGTATGTCTTCGAACACAGAATGTGAACATACATATAAATTATAACACATAAAGCACGCTTAGTACAATCTAATAAGGGAAAACGCCGTGCAGGACAAAGTGCGTCCGTACCGCGGCGTTTTCAAGAGAGAGAGTATACAAAATTTAAAGTCTATTTTCGTTTTTTAGGCAGGGTATGTACGGCTTTGCCGTCTATATCCTCAAGAGCTTCCATAAGGCCTTCGTTGTATGTAGGATGCGGGCGCATTCCTTTCATCAGCTGATCTGCGGTCAGTCCGTTGGTTATTGCGGTGACTGCTTCTCCGATCATATCGGTAGCTCTTGCACACATCATCTGAACGCCGAGGATACGGTCATTTTCTCCGTGAGCGATGACTTTGATAAATCCGCGCTCTTCCATTGATATTATGGATTTGCCGTTGGCGCTCATGATAAATTTTCCTGTTTTTACAGGGATGCCGGCTTTTTTTGCGTCATCTTCCGTCATGCCGGCCGAGGCGATCTCAGGGTCTGTGTATATACAGGATGGGATCACAGACAGATCGTGAGATTGAGAGATTTTTTCTTCTGTGTCGGCTTCATCGTTTTCATCTGTGTTTTTTCCCATGCGTTTTGCGATCAGCTCTGCCGCATAGATCCCCTGAGCGCTTGCAACGTGTGCAAGCTGAGGACCTTTGATGATATCGCCTACGGCGTAGACTCCGTCTTCATCAGTCATAAGATCTTCGCCGGTCTTTATGAATCCCCGGTCTTTCTTTATATTCACATCTTCTGAAAAGAGATTTTCAGTATTAGGTTTCCTGCCGACTGCGCAGAGTACATATTGTGAGGATACACTGCATTCCTTGTCCTTTTCTTTGAAAAGAATTTCGCATGATCCGTCTTTTTTATCTATTTTTTCAAGGACAGAGGATGTATGTATATCCACGCCTCGTTTTTTCAGTATTAGTTTCAGGCTCTGGGAGATCTCTTTGTCCATGTTCGGGAGAAGTTTCGGCATAGCCTCTATTATTGTCACTTTGCATCCCAATGAAGAAAATACTTCTGCAAATTCAACTCCTATAACGCCGCCGCCTATGATGGCGAGACTTTCCGGAAGGTGATCAAGGGCAAATATACCGTCGCTTGTCAGGACTTCCGGCAGCTCCATTCCGCTGACAGGAAGCCTGGAAGGTACAGAGCCTGAAGCGAGTATTATATTTTCCGCTTTGTATGATGATACTTCCGGCCTGCGGGTGATCTGCACGGTTTTATTAGCTGTAAGCAGACCCCGGCCTTTTATCAGGGTGACACCGTTGGATTTCAGAAGTTGTGCGACTCCGCGGACAAGTTTTTCGACGGAATCCTTCCTGTAGTCTGTTAGCTTTCCGTAGTCGATGTCCACATCCTTAACGGAAATGCCGAAGCGTTCGCTTTCCTTTATTTCCCGAAGCAGCGAGGAGGCGTGAAGCATGGCCTTTGTCGGTATACATCCGCGGTTGAGACATGTTCCTCCTATATCTTCGCTTTCGATGACGGCTGTGCTGAGGCCGAGCTGTGTAGCTCTTATTGCGGCTACATATCCGCCGGGACCTGCGCCGATTATTATAACGTCGAAAGAATTTTCCATAACGGATCTCCTTTAGAAATTTTCTTGCTTTATCTTCTCTTCTATATCTTTTGCCATTTTATACCGCGGGCCTGAAGGATCGTGTATGCCGGCATACTGTGAAAGAGCGCGGCAGATCTCCGCTTTGTCGTACTTCACACCTGTCAAGGCGTTTTCAAGCTCAGGTATAAAATCAGTATCGAGGCAGTCTGAATAAAGGATTATATCTGTTATCCTGCCCTTTTCTGCGTTTATGTGCAGATCTGCGCTGCCCCAGTCGAATCTATATGAAAATTCATTTTCAAAAGCAGGATTTTCTCCGTATATCCAGTCCCAGGAAGAAAATTTTTCTTCGAGAGGATCAAGGGCGCTTTTATCCAGGCACCTTTCATTAAAAGGTTCTGCTTTAAGGGAGTAGACTTCTTCAAAGGCGGACAGCATGCTTTTTTTCAAAAGCTCTGCGGTGATATCGCCGTTTATTTTTTTCAGGTTGGTCACTCTGCTTTTAACGGAGGAGACCCCTTTTGATCTCAGCTTGTCTTCGGGGACGCTCAGATAACGGGAAAGGTCATCTGTATTTACGTCCATCATTATGGTGCCGTGATGATAGCAGAAATCGCCTGTTCTGTAGAAAGCGTTTCCTGAAAATTTCCTGCCGTCTGTCAGTATGTCGTTCCTGCCGGATCTCACTGCGGTGATGCCGAGTTTTCGGACTGCTCTTATTATCACGTCGAGCTGCTTTGAAACGCTGTAGTTATCCTTGCGGATAAGGAATGTGAAATTGAGGTTTCCTGTATCGTGGTAGACTGCGCCGCCTCCTGAGAGCCTGCGTGCAATGAAACCTCCGTCACTGCGCAGATTTTCTGCGTGGCATTCTTTCCAGGGGTTCTGATTCCTGCCTATGACAACTGTTTTTTTGTTCTGCCAGAGGTACAGAATACACTCGTTTTCACCGCAGCTGAGCATGAGATATTCCTCAAGTGCCAGGTTTTTATATGGATCAAAAGTTTTGCTTTCTATATAGCTGAGTTTATCTATCATATTTGTTTTTGCTTTCAGTCGTTAAAATCATATTTTAGTACCGGATGTCTTGCTGCGGAAACTTCATCGAGTCTGGAAACCGGTGTGGAAACCGGTGCTTCATGAAGTTTTTCAGGATCTGAGAAGGCGGTGTCTCTGAGTTTCCTGAATACTTCTATGGCTTCATCCAGCGTCTCTTTTGATTCCGTCTCCGTAGGCTCCACCATCAGAGCTTCATCTACGATGAGCGGGAAATACATCGTAGGAGGATGGATATTGTTGTCCAGCAGTGCTTTTGCAATATCCATTGCTGATACTCCCGCAGTCTTTTTGATATCTGCTGCGCTTATGACAAATTCGTGCATACATGTGCCGCTGCACGCCATCGTATATATATCTTTGAGCTTGCTCATCATGTAATTTGCGTTCAGAACGGCATTTTCGCTCGCTTCCTCAAGACCTTCTCCTCCAAGGCTCATGATGTACGCGAGAGCTTTTACGACTACGGTGAAATTGCCGTAGAAACTCTTCATCTCGCCTATGCTTGCGTCCGGTTTTACGAAGGAGTATACCGGTGATCTTTCGACAAGGTATGATGGGAGGAAAGGCGCCAGAGCGCTTACGCAGCCTACAGGGCCGCTTCCCGGACCGCCTCCGCCGTGAGGTGCCGAAAATGTCTTGTGCAGGTTGAGATGAACGATGTCAAAGCCCATGTCTGCAGGGCGGGTCTTTCCCATGACAGCGTTCAGATTGGCTCCGTCGTAGTAGCAGAGTCCGCCGCACCTGTGTACGAGGGATGTTATTTCCAGTATGTTTTTATCGAACAGTCCCAGGGTGTTAGGGTTGGTAAGCATGAGTCCGGCTATTTCATCGGACATGACTTCCCTGAGCTTTTCCAAATCGACGCATCCGTCTTCACCTGAAGGAACGCTTATTACCGAGTATCCTGCCATGGATGCGCTGGCAGGGTTGGTGCCGTGAGCCGAATCGGGAACGATTATTTTGTTTCGTTTTAAGTCTCCTCTGCTTTTGTGATATGCTTTCATGAGCAGAAGGCCGGTGAATTCTCCGTGGGCTCCCGCTGCCGGCTGGAATGTCATTCTATCCATGCCGGTCACTTCGCATAGATACTTTTCCGCAAGGTAAAGGATCTCAAGACAGCCCTGTACTGTATGTTCAGGCTGAAGCGGGTGTATGTCGGTGAATCCGGCGAGGGAGGCCGCCTGTTCGTTTATCCTCGGATTGTATTTCATGGTACATGAGCCGAGAGGATAAAAACCATCGTTTACTCCGCGGGTCTTCTTTGCAAGCTGTGTATAGTGTCTGCTGAGTTCCGGCTCTGAAAGTTCAGGCAGACGGAGTTCTTTTTTTCGTGTATCCTTTTCTTCGGGCAGTATCTGCGGTACGTCACATTCAGGAAGTATGCTGCATTTTCTGCCGTGTCTGCTCTTTTCGAATATCAACATGTCAACGTACCTCCTTTGCTGTTTTTACTGCGTCAGCAGCGATAGCCGCCGCTCTGTCCATGTCGCTCTTTGTATTCATTTCGGTGCAGCACCACAGAATCCTGTTTTCATCGAGAGGATAACCGCCGAGGATGTTTTCCTCCTCAAGTTTTTTAAGGATGATTTCGGCAGGGGCAGGTGATGTCGTCACGAATTCGTGGAAGAATTCTGCTGTATTTATAGTTTTGAGACCTGCTTTTTCGAGCTGTTCTGAGAAATAGTGCGCTTTTGATGTACACTGAACGGCTGCATTTTTTAAACCTTCAGGGCCCATTGCAGAGAGATAGACTCCTACAGCAAGAGCGCAGAGCGCCTGGTTAGAGCATATGTTGCTGGAGGCTTTTTCTCTTCTTATGTGCTGTTCTCTCGCCTGGAGAGTGAGCACATAGCCTGTTTTGCCGCTGCTGTCCTTAGTCTGTCCTACGATACGTCCGGGAAGTTTTCGCATTAGCTTGGATGTGCACGCCATGAATCCCAGGTATGGTCCTCCGAAGGACATGGAGAGTCCGAGAGGCTGGCCTTCGCCTACGGCTATATCGGCTCCGTATTCTCCAGGTGTTTTGATTATTCCAAGAGATATGGGATTCACGCCCATGATGAATTTTGCTCCGGCTTCGTGGGAAAGGGAGGCTGCAGATTCCGCATCTTCGAGGTTGCCGTAATAATTAGGGTGCTGGATATATACGCATGCTGTCGAGCTGTCCAGTTTTTCTTTTAGATATTCCATATCCGTCAGACCGTCTTTTTCAGGGATGAGTTCAAGCTCCATACCGCTGCCGAAACAGTAGGTCTTTATGGTTTCTATAGTGTAGGGGCTGCTGGCGGCAGAGATGTAAGCTTTGCTTCGTTTTTTATCGCGGCACATGGCAACGGCTTCAGCCGCGGCTTCGGCTCCGTCGTAGACTGACGCATTGGAGGCGTCCATGTCGGTAAGTTCGCATATCATCGTCTGATATTCGAATATAGACTGAAGGAGCCCCTGACTGATCTCTGCCTGGTAAGGCGTATACGCAGTCTGCACGGTTTCATTAGACAATACGCTTTTTACGATAGCAGGGATGTAGTGGTGATATGCGCCTGCGCCTCTGAATATCGAGGAAAAAACTTTGTTTTTTCCGGCGATGTCCTGCATTTTGCGCATTACTTCCAGTTCAGAAAGACCGTCCGGGATATCCAGCTTTGTTTTGAGCCGAGCGTTTTCCGGGATGTCTGCAAACATTTCGTCTATTGATTTGAAACCTGCTTCTTCAAGCATTTTTTCCCGTTCCTGTTTTGTGTTGGGAACGTAGCTTGCCATAGTTCCACCTCCTGTTTATTCCTGTTCTTCCACGAATTTTTCATATTCTTCCGCAGAGAGAAGTTCTTCTGTTTCTGAAACGTCGCTTACTTTTATAAACCAGGCGTCGTAAGGTGATTCATTTATGCTTTCAGGGGAGTCCATGAGGGCTTCATTGACCTCGCTTACCGTGCCTGTAACAGGTGAATAAACGTCGGATACGGCTTTTACGGATTCCACGTCAGCAAAGGTTTCACCTGCTGTAACTTCATCGTCTTCTTCAGGAAGGTTGACGAATACAAGGTCACCGAGTTCGGATTGAGCATAGTCAGTGAGTCCTATCGTGACTGTTCCGCCTTCTTCTTTTACCCATTCGTGAGATTTTGAGTATTTCAATTCGCTTCTGATTTCCATTGTTTTTCTCCTTTCAGATCGTAAAATGTTATTTATCTCTTTTATAAAACGGGAGCGCCGTTATTTCGGCATCTATCATTCTTCCGCGCACTTCGACGCTTACTTTGTTTCCGATACCGGCGAAGTCTTTTTCTATCAGCGCCATGGCAACGGGATAGCCCAGGTAAGGGAGATGAGTGCCGGAGGTGGTGCGGCCTATGAGCTTTTCATCAGCATATACTGGCGCTTCTTCGCGTATTATGCCGCGTCCCGTCACTTTCAGTCCGACTCTTGTTACGGCAGGCTCGCCTTTTTCTTCCATGGCCGTTTTGCCGATGAAGTCGTCTTTCTGCATTTTCACGGCGAAGGAAAGACCTGTTTCAAGAGGTGTGATATCGTCGTTCATTTCGTGTCCGTAAAGGGGCATGGCGGCTTCCATCCTGAGTGTGTCTCTCGCGCCGAGTCCGCATGGGATCAGACCTTCCTCCTTTCCTTTTTCAAGGAGTATATCCCACATTTCTTCGGCCTTATCGGCGGCAAGATATATTTCCACTCCGTCTTCTCCTGTGTAGCCGGTCTTTGAGATTATGCACGGTATGCCGGCAGCTTCGCTGTCGAATACGGCGTGATAGTATTTTTCAGGTATATTGTCTTCCGAGGCTATTTTTTTGAGTATGGTCATGGCTTTTGGACCCTGGAGCGCCAGCTGGGCGTAATCATCGGAGACATCGGTGAATTTTACATCGCCCTTTTTATGTGATTCCATCCAGCTGAAATCTTTTTCTCTGTTGGCGGCATTTACTACGATGAAATAGCGGTCGTCTTTTATTTTGTAGACGATGAGATCGTCAATGGTGCCGCCGTTTTCGTTGCACATAGGGCTGTATCTCGCCTGGCCGTCCTTCATGTTTTTGAAATCGTTGGTGAGCAGATGCTGGAGATTGTCGAGGGCGTCTTTTCCTTCGCACAAGATCTCGCCCATGTGGGAAACGTCGAAAAGTCCAGCGGCAGTGCGCACCGCCATGTGTTCTTTTATGACGCCTGTTTTGTACTGCACCGGAAGGGAGTATCCGGCGAAAGGCACTATTTTTCCTCCGGCTTTTACATGTGCGTCGTAGAGAGGTGTTTTCAACTCCATAGTAAGCCTCCTTATTGTTTGTTTTTACTGTGCAATAAAAAAACAGGGAAACATGGTCCCGGTTTCAGGACCTGTATTTCCCTGTCTATTATCTCAATCCAGAGATTCGTCCGGATTTAATTCCTTTGCCTGAGAGTTTCAAGTGTCCTCTTGCCCCTTCGGCGCCGCCTTGCAGAAGTTTGGCGGTCTCTCTTAAATCCTTCATCCGAATATTGAATTTGTACAGCAGCCTGTTTTGCAGCGGCTGTTTTCAAATATAGGTTATTATATCCAAAGGTTAAGCCTTTTGTCAATAAATTTTGAAAATTGGATATTGGGCGGGGTTGCAGCTGCTAAAATAAATTTTGGATTTTGTTATTTAAGGAATGTTTTGCTGAGGTCTGGCGGGGAGTTTTGAGCCTTGGTACTGTATTTTACTGCTTTTTCAACGGCCGGCAGGGAGGCTGGCGCGGTGTGCAGAGTTTGC
>UQNP01000034.1 GCA_900542385.1 uncultured Eubacterium sp. | reverse complement strand
AATTTTTTAAAGAAAGGATGATGCGAATGGATCTGGAACTTAGAGTGCTGCGTTATTTTCTATCAGCTGTAAGAAACGGCAGCATAACGGCAGCTGCAAACGAACTTCATATCACACAGCCCACATTATCAAAACAGCTTATGGAGCTTGAATCCAAACTGGGAAAAACTCTGTTCCTACGCGGCGGAAGAAAAATAACGCTGACAGAAGAAGGAAAATTTCTGTACGACAGAGCCACTGAAATAGTAAATCTTGCAGATTCTACTGAAGCTGAGCTCAAAGCCGATGAAGACATAGTAAATGGTGAGATCAACATAGGAAGCGGTGAAACACGCAGCATATCATATATAGCAGAAGCTATAAAGCGTCTCACTGAACTTTATCCGAATATAAAAATAAATCTGTACAGCGGTAATGAGGAGGATATTGCGGAAAGGCTCGACAGCGGATTCTTCGACTTTGCTCTCTTCGTAGGTGCTGCCGATATGAGCAAATACGACTACATAAAGCTGCCATCCTACGATGAATGGGGCTTAATAATGAGAAAAGATGATCCTATGTCTGAGCTTAATGTCATAACTGCAGATGACATACATGACATACCGCTTATATTTCCGCGCCAGGTCCTTGACCGCAACGATCTCTCAGATTGGACAGGCCCGCAGGACAAACTGAACATCAAATGTACATACAATCTGATCTTCAACGCTTCTGTAATGACGGAAAAGAGAATCGGCTCCGCAGTATGTATAGGAAATATAGCCGATACTTCCAGCGAAAGCGAGCTGTGTTTCAGGCCCTTTTACCCCGAAGTCACGGCAGATCTGTTTATAGCGTGGAAAAAACACAGAGTATTTTCAAGAGCATCCAAAAAATTTCTTGAAACTCTGAAAGCGATATCTGTATAATGGATAGAAATCATAAACTTTTTGCTGTATAATATTAAAGACAATTTGTATGAAGGGAAGCAAAAAAAATGGTATACAACAATATTTTGGAGGCTATGGGAAATACTCCCATAGTTCAATTAAATCATATGACATCGGATGATTCCGCAAGGATCCTCGTAAAATTCGAAGGTCTTAACGTAGGCGGTTCCATAAAAACAAGGACTGCTTACAATATGATCTGCGATGCTGAAAAAAAAGGAATCATCAATGAAAATACAATAATCGTAGAGCCTACCAGCGGCAATCAGGGTATAGGCCTTGCTCTCGTAGGCGCTGTCAAAGGTTACAGGACCATAATAATAATGCCGGATTCCGTCAGTGAAGAAAGAAGGAAACTGATCAACCACTACGGTGCTGAGCTCATACTGATCCATGACGATAACAATATCGGGGAATGTATCGATGAATGTCTGAACACGGCTTTGCGCATGGCAGAAGAAGACCCCAATGTATTCATCCCTCAGCAGTTTGCAAATCCTGCAAACCCTCAGGTACACCGTATCCACACTGCACAGGAAATACTCGAGCAGGTGGACGGACCGATACACGGTTTCTGCTCAGGCGTTGGAACCGGCGGTACTATCACAGGTATAGGCGAGATCCTTAAAGAAGCAAACCCTGATATTGAGATCTGGGCAGTAGAACCTGAACACGCCGCTATACTGTCCGGCGGATCCATCGGATCTCATCTGCAGATGGGCATAGGAGACGGAGTGATACCTGATATACTCAATCTCGACATATATCAGGACATATATATAGTAAAAGATGAAGAGGCTCTTCAGACGGCCCGCGATCTTGCTTCAAAAGAAGGTCTCATGTGCGGTATATCGAGCGGTACAAACGTGGCCGCCGCACTTCAGCTTGCGAAGAAGCTCGGTCCCGGAAAAACTGTAGTGACAGTTCTTCCGGATACAGCAGAAAGATATTTCTCTACCCCTCTTTTTGAAGGCTGAATAAAAACAAAAAACTAAAACCAAAGGAGACTTTGCATATCTGCTTTGCAAACGCAAGTCTCCTTTTTATTGTCAATCATATCAAACTATATAATATGATCATATTTTTACAGGATATTTTCTGTACAAAACAAAGCTAACGATCACAGTTATCAGCTCTGCTGCTATGAAAGACCACCATATGCCGGTCATTCCAAAAAGATTCGAAAGCAGCCACATCAAAGGTATGAGCAGTACCAGCTGACGCAGGAAATTTATTATGATGCTTATCTTTACACGCCCCGTGGACTGCATATAGGACGCCAGCATAGTGGATATTGCTGCGAATACATAGCTTACACACATTATCTTAAGAGCCGGAACTCCGAAGGACATCATATCATCAGAAGCGTTGAACAGTCTCAGTATCTGTTCCGGGAACAGCCACAGAATCACAATACTTGCTCCTGTAAGTATCACTCCTATGATCGTACCGCATTTGAGCGCCTGATCAAGTCTTTCCCTTTTTTTCGCTCCGAAATTATAGCTCATTACAGGTATACAGCCCTGAACAAGTCCATTCAGCGTCATTATGACTACCTGCTGCAATTTGAAGTACGCGCCGAAAAATGCTACGGCAGTATTTGAATACAGCACTAAAAATATATTCGTAAAATAAGTCATCAGCGCTCCGAGAGCGTTCATCACAAATGAAGGAAAACCGATGACGAATATATCCCTGAATGTCTTCAGATCGAGCCTGAAGCCTTTTACTTTTATCTTTACCCTCTGCTTTCTGAATATGAGAACGTAAAAAGCCAGGATCATGGAGAACGTATAGCCTGCCACAGTGGCGACCGCCGCGCCTTCTATGCCCATTTGCGGGAATCCGAAATATCCGAATATAAGCACCGGATCGAGAGCAAAGTTCAGAAGCACTCCCGCTATCTGAAACCACATAGGTGCGATCATATTCCCCGTACCCTGTATTATTTTCTGTATGCATATGTGCACCATATTCGGCACCTGCATGAATACGCATATACGCATATATTTCATTGCCAGATCATATATCTGCGCATCATCTGTAAAGGAAGCAAAGAAAGGCTTCAGTATGAACAGCATCACTGCTGTTATGAGTATGCCGAAAACAGCGGAAAGTATTATACCGTTGGTGACCGTATTGTCAGCCTTATCCTGCTCTTTTCTTCCCAGGCTTCCGGCAATGAGCACATTCACTCCCACGCCGACCCATATGGAAAGGGCTATCATCAGTGTAGTAAGCGGAAATGCCAGCGATACCGCCGCAAGCGCATCCTCGCTTATCCACGAAACGAACATGCAGTCGACGAAATTGTACGCATACTGCATGAACATGGATATGAGAGGCGGTACAGACATCGATATTATCAGCGGAAGCACCGGCTTTGCCTCCATTTTATTCACCGTCTGCAACTTTTCTGCCTTTGTCGATGATACTTCATCCACATCTTTCATCGTCTATCACTCCCATCCTTTTCCTATATCGACCCAATCTTTGAAGCCGGATGCTCTTTCCAGCTCTTCTATGGAAAGCTTCACTGCGCTGTTGCTGCTGCCGCAGGCGGGGTAAACCGTTTCAAATCTTTTGAGAGACACGTCCAGGTAAACGTCGGCGCCTTCCTTCACATCAAAAGGACATACGCCGCCTATAGGATGGCCTGTCATATCCTCCACTTCTTCTCCTTTGAGCATTACAGCCTTTGTTTTAAATGCAGCCTTGAACTTAGGATTATCTATCTTTGAATCTCCCGCCATGACTACAAGCACAGCTTTCCCGTCGACTTTAAATGCCATGGTTTTAGCGATCTCCTTTTCAAGACACCCGACTGCTTCCGCCGCCAAGGCCACCGATGCGCTCGATACGGAAAATTCCATTGCTCTGTCGTCAAGACCGTATCCCTTCAAATATTCTTTTACTGATTCAAATGACATAATACCTCTCCTTTCAGATGCTCTCAATCAGTTTCAATAAATTTTTATCTATTATTTCATACGCTTTCTCTCGAAGTTCATCCGGCACACTGTAGTATCCTTCGGCTATGCTGCCCGCTATGGCCGCCAGCGTATCGCTGTCGCCTCCAAGAAATACAGCGTTTCTTACAACATCTTCAAAATACCTAATCTCTTTGAAATACTTATCAAATGCTCCTGCATATCTCGTTCATCTTTTCTCTGGTTACTGCCGCATCTCTGTCATCGGTCATCGTTACTATGATATCCCCTGCATAAAGCTTGGTGCTTCCTTTCGGGATAAGCTCTTCGCTCCCTCTCTGCACTGCTACGAGCAGACATCTTCTTGGCCATGCTATCTCACCTATAGTCTTTCCCTCCGGCTCAGATCCCTGCTGCACTGCATGGTTCATCAGCACTTTTTCTCCTTTCACATCTTCTCCGTCATAGATGCTCTCATTTCTATTGCTGAGCAGTCTCTCAAGCAGGCTCTCATATATAGGCTTCGACTTGAGCAGAGTGGCGGTTATATATGCCGTTATCGATATAAGCGAAAGAGACAGCATCTGATTTAGAGACCCTGTCATTTCAAATATCAGTATTATCCCTGTAAGCGGAGCTCTTACTATAGCTGCAAAATACCCCGCCATTGCAAGGGTTATGATATTTCCGGCATATATTTCTTCCAGTCCCGCAAACTCCGAACACAGGACTGCATATGCTCCTCCTATGTACGCTCCCAGAACGAGCAGCGGGAAGAATATCCCTCCAGGCGCTCCCGATCCGAAGCATATAGACGAAAAAACAAACCTCAAAGCGAATATAACTGCGATACTTCCAAGGGACATTCCCGCTCCTGCCAGAGATTCCACCAGATCATGCCCGCTGCCTAAAACCTGCGGATATATGAATCCTATAACTCCGGCGATCAAAAACGGTATCGCGATCTTTACCGTGCCGCCTGCACATTTTACTTTGCGAAACAGCTCCTGTACTTTAAGTGTAAACCAGTTATAAAAGGCTCCCGCAAATCCGAGAATGATCCCCAGGATGATTATCATCCAGTAATGCTGTATCGGTATCGCTCCTGCGATCTCAAATCTGAAAACAGAATCGCTTCCCAGTATCAGCGAGCACAGACAGTCGGAAGTGACAGAGGCAGTCATAACCGACACCAGCAACGATACGGAAAAGTTTTTATGTATTTCTTCCAGTGAAAACATCACTCCTGCAAGCGGCGCGTGAAAAGCCGCCGCAAGTCCGGCGCTGGCTCCGCACGTTATCAGAAATTTTTCCTCGGTTTTCCCTCTGTCCATCCTTTTGGAAACTCCTTTTCCCGCCATCGCGCCTATCTGTATAGACGGACCTTCCCTGCCCAGCGCCAGTCCGCCGAGCATGCACAGAAAGCCTCCTGCAAATTTCGATAAGAGCACCCGATACCATTTTGTCTCGATCTTTCCGGCTATCTCTCCCTCCACCTGAGGAATACCGCTTCCCGATATCATGGGCTCATATTTTACAAGCACGGCTACTGTCACCGCCATCTCCAGAAGAGCTGCAAACCATCCTGCCGTCAAAAGTGCATTTCCCTTAACATATTCAAGTATATATCCAAGCCAGGTATCTGCATACTCCAGAGCCAGTCTGTATAAAAGGACTGCCAGTCCTGAAACGACACCTACGATTATCCCCTCTCCAATCAATATAATCTGAAACCGTTCGGCACGTTTAATAACTCCCGGTGCATCCTGTTTCAATGTCATTCTCCTTCTACTGCGAATTTTTAATGTCTGCGGATCACATATACATGATATATTACATAAAATGACAAAACAAGAGCGAAAGCACATATTTAAAAAATAACAGACATATCAGCTTATCGGTGCTATAATATACCAGTATGAAAGAAAGGATCACGTTGAAAAAACCATATAAAAAAATGGCTGCCGAAGTGGCGAAAAGATATGCACTCCTGCTCATAGGTCTTACTATCATGTCTTTTGGCATAGCGTTTTCGATAAAGGCCGCCCTCGGCACGTCTCCCATCTCAAGTCTGCCTTACGTCGTGAGTCTCTTCACTCCTCTGAGCGTAGGGACTGCCACGATCATAATGCACTGTGTTTTCATAATAATACAGATACTGATACTTAGAAAAAACTACAGACCCATACAGCTCATGCAGCTTCCCGTGGCGTTTTTCTTCGGATTTCTCACAGATTTTGGCGTCTGGGCTGTTCAGGACATATCCTGCAATACCTACATACAACAGTGGATCGTATGTATCATAGGCATTATGCTTGTCGGCATAGGTGTAAGCCTTGAGGTCAAAGCCGATGCGATCGTTCTTGCCGGAGAAGGTGTCGTTCTCGCTCTTTGTAAGATCATACCGTTGAAGTTCGGATATATGAAAGTATTGTTTGACTTCACTCTCGTACTTACTGCATGTATACTTTCATTTATCTTCATAGGGCGTCTGCAGGGCGTACGCGAGGGAACTCTTGCCGCAGCGCTCCTCGTCGGACTTATCGCAAAGCAGCTTAATATTCTCATATCAAAACTCAGCTCTAAAACACACGATTGATACAGCAAGATCATCGGTATTCCAGCAAAAATAAAAAATTCAAAAAAATTAGCACTCACCTCTTGACAGTGCTAACAATAGTGCTATAATATAATTATCAAAAGGGAAAGGGAGAACAAAAGAGATAAAAGGGAAACAGTTTTAAAGATTGACACATTACGGTTCTCCGCAATGATAATTAAATGATTATGTAAAGGAGAGATGACTTATGAGAAAAAACAATCTGAGTTTGTGGAATGGAGATTTATTTGACGGCTTTATGGACAATATGTTTGATGATGATTTCTGGGGCAGCAGAAATCCGCTGTACGGAAAACACGCAAAGAACATGATGAAGACAGACATAAGGGAAACAGACGGAAGCTACGAACTTGATATCGACCTTCCGGGATTCAAAAAAGATGAGATCAAAGCTGAACTGAACAACGGTTATCTGACAGTATCGGCTGCGAAAGGACTCGACAAAGAAGAAAAGAACAAAAACGGTGAATATATCAGACGTGAACGTTACACCGGCTCCATGAGCAGAAGCTTCTATGTCGGAGACCATCTGAAAGAAGAAGATATTAAGGCAAAATATGAAGACGGTATCTTGAAAATATCTGTTCCTAAGAAGGATGTCAAAGAATTGGAGCAGAATAAATATATTGCAATAGAGGGATAATCTCCGTAAAACCAAAGATATGAACTGAAAGTTATGACCTGCATGAACAGCCTTGCCGTTTATGCAGGTTTTTTCATGTGTTCAAACCCATACTGTCATCTGTCAGAGCAATTCCCCTATTTCCCAAAAACGGCAAAACAGCGCCTCTCTATCCGAAAAACAGTCAAACCGGCGGTTTTCAGTATGACTTTTACCGGATATACCGCTGCCGCAGTAGGATTGTTTTTTGCGGCAACGGCTCTGGCGCTGCATGGGTTTTGCGTTGTAATTGAGTATGAAGTTGAGGTTTGAGAGTAAAAATCTCTGTCACCATCATAATAGAACGATCCGCCATCCTTTTCTATCTTTTACAGGTTAAAACAATGTAAAAATCACGTAATCTAATCAGTGCAAATTATAGGGAAGCCGAAACTTCTGCCTCCTGATCATGCACATCTATTTTTTTCATTTCTCTTCTGTATATGCAGTATGCAAAGGCAGCTGTTATAAATTCTGCTATAGGAAAAGCCAGCCACACTCCTGATGCACCTGCAGCTCTGCTCATAAGAAATGCTGCCGGTATTATTACCACCATATATCTTGAAAGGGATATGTACAGGGAAGCTGTCCCCTTTCCCAGGCCTTCAAGAGTTCCCGATGCAGTTATTGACACTGCCGAAACTATGAAACCAAAGCTTATCACATGAAGCGCTTCGACTCCGATTTTCACCGTTTCCTCATTGGAAGTAAAAAACCCTATCAGCACATCAGGCATGACCCATGAAAAAACAGTCCCGACAGCCATTACTACAGCCGCAAGATACAGAGCTGTGACGTATATGCTCCTTACTCTTCCTATCTCTCCTGCTCCGTAATTATATCCTATCAGAGGTCTTATCCCCTGTATTATTCCGTTTGCTGTAAGATAGATAAATGTCTGAAGCTTGTAATATACACCCAGTACAAGCACATATCCTTGCGAAAATCCCGCTAATATCCCATTCAGTGCAGATATAAGAAGCGATGGCAGCGCCATATTGAGCGTTGCCGGAATACCCACTGCATACAGTCTTTTTACCAGATATGCTTCCGGTCTTGAATCTCTAAGAGACAGCTTCACCGGCAGTTTTCCCATCCTATACGCCGCTATATATACTATCAGCGTCAGCGTCTGCCCTATGCCTGTAGCATATGCTGCACCTGCTATTCCAAGCTTCGGGAAAACCCCTACGCCGAATATCAGGAGAGGATCGAGAACTATATTGGCAATGAATCCGCACATCATGCCTACCATAGTTATCTTCATCTTTCCGGCTGCCTGGAAAATTTTTTCAAAAGCTATGCCTGTGGTAATTATTATAGAAAACATGAACGCTCTGTTGGAATATATCAGCGAAAGTTCAACCACAGCCTTACTCGACGAAAACATACCGATAAAAAAAGGCATGCACGATACAGTCACTATCGTAAGTATGATCCCATGCAGAACGCTGAGCCCAAGACCCATAGATGATGCTTTAGCAGAAAGCCTGTCATCCTCCGCTCCAAGATAAAAAGCGACAGCCGCATTTATTCCCACACCGAAGCCCACGCCTATCGCTGTTATCAGATTCTGTACCGGATAAACCAATGCAAGAGCGGTCATCGCATCTTCGCTCATCATCGCAACAAAATAGCTGTCAACGATATTGTACATGGAATTCACCGCCATAGATATAACCATAGGAAGGGACATGGATATCACCAGCGGAAGGATTTTTTTCTCTTTCATAAATGTCTGCTGCATAAATCTGTTTCTCCTCTATATGTATATGACACCATCAGTATATTGCCCGATCGGCATAAAAAAACCACACGATCTAAAATCGTGTGGCGAAAAAAAGATCTCTCTTGAAAAGTCCACACCCTTGCGGGTTTTATCGCCATATTATCACATAAAAATCTTTTTATGTCAACATGTGATTTAAAAAGCTTTTTATGTAAAATTTAACGCATTTTTATTGACTAATCCTCCGGAAGGCGTTATTATGATATCGCTTTAATGTATTAAATTGCAAAATCGCATTACTGCGGACTTGGAGGAATGAAACAATGGATATATCGGCTGCCGAACAAAATATCCTCTCATATATAGAAAAAAATGAAGCGGAAATGACTGACTTTCTGAGAAAACTTGTCATGTGCAACAGTGAAAATCCGCCGGGAAATGAAACAGATACAGCTCTGATCATAAAGAAAAAGCTGGAAGAGATCGGTATGAGAACACAGCTGCAGGAAGCAGCACCGGGCAGATACAACATAATAGGTATTCTCGAAGGAGATTCCCCTGAAACGCTTCTCTTCAATGGCCACATGGACACTGTAAAAATAGGAACGCCTGAAAACTGGACATGCGATCCACTCGGCGCAGAGATAAAGGACGGTATGCTCTACGGACGCGGCTCATGTGATATGAAGGGCGGTCTCGTTTCGATGATATACGCGCTGAAAGCTGTCGCAAGTATCAACATCGATCGAAAGAAAACCATCATGTTCACCGGAGTTATCGATGAAGAAGTGTTTTTCAAAGGCACCCAAAAACTCATCGATTCAGGAATCCTTTCCGAATGCAGCGCATGCTACATTGCCGAGCCGACATCATGCGGCATAGCGACAAGCCTCCAGGGAGCGGCGGAATTTACAGCTGTAACTTACGGTAAAAGCGCTCACTGCGGAATGGCAGAAATGGGTGTAAACGCCATAATACCAATGTCCGATTTCATAATTTCGCTGAAAAATGAAGGCGATATACTCAAAAAAAAATACACAGCCGCAGGAAGTCCGATCGCACCTACAATAAATGTAGGTCTTATAAAGGGCGGAACGGATATTCTGCTTGTGCCCGACAGATGTGAGATCTCATTCGACAGGCAAGTCTTCCCTGATGAAAACATGGATGAAGCCATCCAGAAAATCAGATCGCTTTTTGACGATGTATGCCGAAAGCATGGAGTAAAAGGCGAAATAAACTGCAATCAGTATTTCTTCCCGTGGAAATGCGACAGCGATCATCCGGTGATAAAAGCTGCCGAAGCCTCTCACCTGAAAGCTTCCGGCGATCCGTCACGAAAAATCGTGTTCAGAGGATATGCTGAAATAGAAATGCTCGCAAGATACGGTATTCCCGGTGCCCTCTACGGTCCCGGCAGTATACTGCAGGCACATCGTCCCGATGAATTCGTATCCCTTTCGGAAGTCACGCAGGCAGCAAAGACATATGCTCTTATAGCCTACGATTTCATAAAATAAAAACAAGGAGGTAATCAATGAAAAGAACAGCGCTATGGTATACAGGTCTGTCTGTTTTTGTAATTTCCGTTATACTTTTTGCATTCCCGAATATTTTAGGCTGGGACAGAAACGATATCTGGATCCTGGGTCTTCCTTTAGTCCAGATCGCCCTTCTCTGCCTGCCGATATGTACTCTCATCGGACTCTGGCTCATGTACATGGGAGACAAACAGGCCATAAAAAGACGCATTGCCGAAAAATCAAGCAAATCCTGCGGAGCTGAAGGAGGTGAAGAAAAGTGTTAGAGCCTACGAATATAAACATAATAAGTTCTTGTTCCGTACTTCTCATATATTTCATAATAATGTTCCTGGTCGCGTTTAAATTCCGCGGAGCCAAGATGCAGGAGCAGACTGTAGAGGAATTCGCAGTAGGCAGCAGGTCTTTCAACTGGATCCTCGTGCTTTTCTGCTTCGTCGGCACATTCACCACATCATCACAGCTTACAAGCTGGTTCACATGGTCCTCTACAGAAGGACTAATAACTCAGTATCTCCTCATATACAGCGCAGCTTCATACTATTTCATATTCGTAATGGCGGAAAAATGCAATATCTGGGGAAAGAGATATAAAATGGTCGTAATGCCTGATTTCGTAGATGTGCGTTACAACAACAAAGCTTTCACTAAATTTTTTGCCGTAATGGCAGTAGTTATTGAAGCCCCATGGGTAATAATGGAATTCTATGCCCTCGGCACCCTCGTAGAGGCGCTTACATACGGCGTTGTCCCCCACAGGCTGGCAACGATAATAATCGTACTCTTCGTAATGGCTTATGTACTGTACAGCGGTATGCGCTCCATCGCATGGACCGAATTGATACAGGGGATACTTTCCAGCATAGTGATCGCCGGAGGTTTCATCGCCATGGCAATAAAGCTCTACGGCGGCTTCGGACCTATGATGGAAAAGATCTACGATATGTTCCCAGAAGCTCTTACCGTTACATACGACGGAGTCTACGATATAAACTACTGGGCCTCCATATGTCTTCTCTGCACTATAGGAAACCTGTGTCAGCTCAGTTACTTCACAAGGCTGTTCACTGCAAGGACACCGATGGATCTCAAGAAAGTTTCCATAGCAGGCGGAGCGATCATCTTCACCATGGGAGCCCTTGAGCTCATATTCGCCATGGGTGCAAGGCTCGTTCCCGGGATCGAAGAATTTTTCGACAGTGAGCTCACCCTTTTCGCTCTGTGCGATGAGGCCTTCGGACCTGTATATCTCGGCTTCGTAGTTATGATAAGCGTTGCCGCAGGCATGAGCCTGATTTCATGCGTTCTCAGCGCTCACTCTCTGACCATATGGAAGATATTCCTTGAAGGCAGGAAAAACAGAACGGAAGCTGATAAACTGAAGCTCATAAGGAAAACCATACTGATATACACTCTCGTATGTCTGGTCATAGCGCTTATGAATTTACCTTCCTTGTACAGCATAGCGCTCTGCCTTTTCGAAGGCCTCGCTCAGTTCATACCTATGATGATATTCGGCGCCTACTGGAAACGCGCAAACGCAAAAGGAGCCATATCCGGATTCATAGCAGGACTGGTCATCACATATGCGATATATCTGTTTGCCGGCAACAGCATCCTCGGATATACAGGAGGTATCTTCGGTCTCATCGTCAACGTTGTCCTCGTGATAATATTCGGCCTCACATCAAAACCGGAGCCGCGGGTCATCGAAATGTTCGAGTACGCTGACAGCTACGACGGATACGACTACAGCGACATCATCAAAACCGAAAAGAAACAGGCTTAAATTTTCAGTCTTAGGACTTCACCAACTGACAATTACTGTAAAATCGAAAACGACGCATTCCGTTATCCGGATCATGCGTCGTTGCTTTTATACTGCGATCAGGCTTATTTCTGTCGGATACACAGGAGAGCTTCTGTACCGTAGATAGAAACTGTAATCATCGGAAATATCGCTTATCATCTTAGGCACTTTCCACAGATCTTCGTTTCCATGATATACGGAAATCAAAAGCTTCGGATGATCTTTGGCGATATGTCTCGCCGCTCCTGCGATAGCTTTCTGCTCAGAGCCTTCTATATCAGCTTTTATCAATGTTACCGGCTCCGATATATCTATATCGAGGGTGGTGACCTCCACCTCTTCACCTCCGCCTTCTCCTAAGGTGTTGGCTGAAACGCTGGCTTCGTTTCCTACGATCGTCATCCTGCCCGGTTTGTCCGCCACTCCCTTTCTTATCAGCTCCACATCTCTGACATCCTTAAGATTGCTTTCAAGTACGGTAAATATCTCAGGAGTTATTTCATAACAGTATATCTTCTTATAACATTCTTCACCGTAGTTTCGGATATATGACAGGACCGTATCTCCTGTATACGCTCCAAGATCTGCTATTACTTCCTTTTCATCGCATTTGACCACATCAAGGTCGAAATATTCATCGAAAAGATATTCCTTAGTTCTCGTCGTAGTATCGAAATCGTAGCTGTACCAGTTGTTCAGTATTCCATAGAGGGTCTTCTTGGATCTGTAATCAGAAAGCTGCTCGTAAAATCTTACAAAATCCTCGATATGCTCATTCAGCTCCTTCGCCTTAAGCTCTATCTCTTCATATATCCCTTTATCGATATCGAGCCTGCCCCAAAATCCGAATCTGCCGAAAAACTCCATACAGCTTCGCTGTGTTTTAACAGGTACTTTATCAAAAGCCCGCCTCATCCTGTAATATATTTCTTTCTCGCTGATACTGCTGATTTCATCCGCAAATGCGAAAAAATTCCTGTCTATTATGTTCATAGCTCATCCTCCTTCAATATTATATGAAGAAACGATGAGAAAATGACAAGCATCTATCTGTATTTACTTTAATCTGCCGACTACAGCCCTCATATCTCGGCGCACTCTTTACGCAGCCACTCCTTTACATGACCTTCAAGCAAAGGCTCAAGAGTCTCATAAACTTTTCTGTGATAACTGTTGATATAATCTTTTTCTTCTTCCGTCAGCATATCCGTATCTATGGCTTCACGTTCATAAGGACAGAAGGTTATGGTTTCAAAAGCATATTTCCCATTTTTCTCTACACATAGGATTTCATTCTCTATCCTTATCCCGTATTTTCCTTCAAAATACACTCCCGGCTCATCGCTGGTTATCATTCCGGGCACTATGTGAAGACCCGTGCCTCTCGGCCCTATATTCTGAGGCCCTTCGTGAACACTCAGCATATGTCCGATCCCGTGTCCGGTGCCGTGAGCGAAGTCAAGTCCGAGCTCTCTAAGAGGTTTTCTCGCCGCTTCATCGAGTTCGGCGCACGTGGTGTCTGAATCAAATTCAGCACAGGCAAGAGCAATGTGAGATTTGAGCACTGCCGTATAATACTTTTTTCTGGTGCTGTCCGTTTTCCCCAGCGCAACCGTCCTCGTTATATCCGTCGTTCCGTCTTTGTACTGACCTCCTGAATCTATTAGTACGAATCCCTCATCTTTCAGCGGGATACTGCTGTCTTTTGTTGCTGCATAATGCACCACCGCCCCGTGCTCCTCATATCCTGCTATAGTCTCAAAGCTCAGATCGTAAGCGCCCTGATCTTTTCTGCACTTTTCAAGATGATCCGCAAGGGATATCTCGTCCATATATATCCTGCCTGCGTTGTTTTTAAGCCAGAACAGCATGTTTACCATGGCGGCGCCGTCGCGTACATGAGCATTTTTTGTCGCCGCGATCTCCGCTTCATTTTTAACAGCCTTAAGCCGCTCCACTATGCTTTTTTCAAACACACGCTCAACCGATCTATGAAAAACCCTGCTGCCGTAAAAGGACACTGAATCTTCATCGAGAAGTATGCTGCAATCTCTGAGATCTCTCAGATCCCGGAAGATATCATCATATTTTTTTATGGTTACGGTTTCCGGCAAGGATCTTTCATCAGCTTTATCTTTGGCATTGCTTTCGGCAAAGGTTTCGTCCATCAGGTAAAGAATATCTTCTGTTCCGGATATGAGGGCGTATCCGTAAAACACTGGCGTATGCGCCACATCCCTTCCTCTCAGATTGTACAGCCAGGCTACATCCTCAAGCCTGCTGACAAGGAGGAAATCAGTATCTCCCATGCACTCACGCACGTGAGCGACCTTGTTTTCATGATCCTCACCCGTAACCTCCAGATCCAGGGAATACACTTTTGACGGTACTATCTCAGGTCTGTCTTTCCAGATCTCACCAACCAGATCAAGCTCGTGTTCGACTCTATGATTTTTTTCAAGCTCAGAGCCGAGAGCAAGCGGCATTACCCTGCCGTCAAATCCTACAACAAGATCCCCAGGCAGTCCATTTACATACTCTGCCGCTTTAGGTACATCTTTTTCACCCATCTTCATGAGATCTATACCGCTTCCATCGAGCTCCTGCGCCGCCTGTATGAAATACCTGCCGTCGGTCCACAAGCCTGCAAAATCCTGCGTCACGATCAGTGTTCCCGCCGATCCTGTGAATCCGGAGACGAATTCCCGGCACTTGAAGTGGTCGTTCATGTATTCCGATCCGTGATAATCATTGGTCGGTATCACATATATATCTATACCCTTTTCTTTCATTTTTTCCAATATATTAACCGCCAACTGATCTGCATATTCACTGTAACCATACTTATCTGACCGCCCTTCCTTCTCCATCAGTATGTTGACGCATTCATTCATTCCCACAACACCAAACATACCTGTAAAATTTTCTACTTTTAAAAATCCTTCTTTTACAAGAAAATTAGATTTAAAGAAATGGCTCT
>UQNP01000033.1 GCA_900542385.1 uncultured Eubacterium sp. | reverse complement strand
TTTTACTCAGATAGGAGAACTTTGTTATGATAAGAAGGCCTCTGTTTTTTGCGGCAATTTCATTTTTATGCGCTGTTTTATGGTATTTTCTTGCAGGAAGAGTATGTGCTTACATTGTTTTAGTGATAATACTCTTTGTATGTTTTTTTGCTAAAGGAAGGGTAAGAAAAATATCGGTGATAGCGCTGATTTTTTATTCTGTCAGTATGATCAATTGTGTTTTCTATGAAAGCTTTGAAGCTCCGCTTGAAAGATATGCAGATACAGAGCAGAAGGTGGAGGTCGTCGGAGAAATAGCGGGGAGCTGTCAGAAGACATCGTCTTCCGGAAATAACTATGTTCAGCTGAAGGTCGTTTTGGATATGACCGGGAGAGGCGAAGATTCTGCGAATAGCTGCACCGCCCAGGATGAGGGAAGAAAGCCGGGTATATTTAACAGTATATCAGCGAAAAGAAATAAGCTTCTTGTCAATATATACGATGAAGAAGTCGACAGTACTGCATTTGTTTCGGGGTACATCGTTAAGATATCCGGAAAAGTAGATACTCCAAATGGAAAGAAGAATCCTAACTGTTTTGACTATCGCTTATATCTGCAATCTGTGGGAATAACGAATACCATGACCGCAGAAGATATAAAGATCTTAAATAAAAGGGACACTTTGGGAGGGAAATTACATCTTTTAAAAGATTATTACGCAACGAAAATGGAAGCAAGTATAGGGACAGAAGCGGCGGGCTTCGTAAAAGGAGTAATGTTTGGTGAGAAGGAAGATATATCAGAAGATGTGATGGAGGAATTTCAGAGGAACGGCACTGCTCATATACTTGCTGTCAGCGGTCTGCATATAGGCATGATATACGGAGTTATATCGGGTATATGGAGATGGAAAAAAGGAAAGTTATATTTCATCACCGTAAGTATTTTTCTGTGCTGCTACTGTATTATTGCATCCTTTTCACCTTCGGTGATAAGAGCTGTGTTCATGGTGGAAATGCATCTTGTATCAAAGATGATTAACCGGCGATACGATCTAAGCTCGGCAGCGTTTTTAATAGCAATACTTATGGTCTTAAACAATCCCATGCAGATTTTCAATGCCGGATTTCAAATGTCGTTTTTAGCAGTGCTGACGCTTTCGGTCATTATGACTTTCGTAAAAAGTATATACAGAGGAATGTTTGCAGCCAGCATATCTGTGCAGATAGGATTGCTTCCGTATACTATGTATATGTTCAATTACGTTTCGGCAGCTGCCGTCCTCGTAAATGTTCCGATCATATTTCTTACAGGGATAATGGTCCCTTTGTGTCTTGCTGCACTGCCTGCTTCTGTTATATGTGATCCGCTGTTTGATATTATTTCTAAACCGGTGCATGGAATATGCACTATTATACAGAATATAAATTCGGCGGCATGTATAGAAGGGGTGACATCGTTTGATGTAGTAAGTCCGGGGCGGGCTGTTATCGCGCTGTTTTACATAGGGATACTGGTGTTTTTATCAGAAGAGGGCAGGCTTATGATGATAAGACATGGAAAGAAAGCCGTTATTATCATGATATCTGTGTGCGTAGTATTTTCTGCAATTTTTGGGAATGTTACGAGAAGCGGTTTTGAAAAAGCGAGGATAGTGTTTGTAGATGTGGGACAAGGCGATTGTATGCATTTCAAAACAGAAGAGGGAAAGAATTACCTTATAGATGGAGGCGGTAAAAAGGATTACAATGTGGGAAAAGAGATATTGAAGCCTTATTTGCTTAAAAACGGTGTCAAAAAAGCGGACGGCGCATTTGTAACTCATATGCACCAGGATCATTACAAAGGGATCGCGGAGCTTTGCCGTGAAGGAATGGTAGAAAAGCTGTTTATATATGAAGGAAACCGATCGGAGGAAAAGGAGATAGTGAAGGAGACAGGGATCAGGAAAGAAAATATAGTTTATTTGAAAAAAGGAGATCTAATCAAACTGGGAGAAGATACATCGGCTGAAGTTATGTGGCCCGAAACTGCACAAAAACATGCAGAAGATCTTAAAAATGATGATGAAAATGAAGTGAGTTTAATTTTGAAGGTAAATATTGGCGAAGTTAGTTTCATGGCTACAGGAGATGTGAATTCAAGCTGTCACGAAGAGCTTGTCAAGGCACACAAGGACAGGCTTTCAACGGATATATTAAAGGTGGCTCATCATGGCAGTAAATACAGCTACTCTGAAAGCTTTACAAAATTTTCATTTCCGCGCTATGCGGTTTTTCAGGTGGGAGAAAATACATACGGCCATCCCAATGAAGAGGTTTTGGAAAAGTACGAGGATAAGGGGATAGAAATATACAGGAATGATGAGGATGGAGCAATAGGTTTTGTATTGTCTGATACAGAGAAGGTTGTAACGGTCGTGCAATAAAGATATAATGGTATGTAAATTAACTGATAATAAAATTGATAAGCGGATTGCAGGAGTGAGTTTTTTGGCAAGAGGATATTATAGAGAAAAAGAACATGCTTTTACAGCGATAGAAAGAGATCTTAGGGAAAATAAAGTGCCGTGCGTTGTACTGCTGTGCGGAAGTGAGGATTATCTTATAGAATGGTATAAGGATGCTTTGGTAAAGAGATATGTTTCCGATGCAGTAAGATCGATAGACCTGACTGTGATAGAAGGAGAAAATCTGAGCTTTGAAAATATAAGAGACAGTGCGGAGACTCTGAGTATAATGTCGGAGAGAAAAGTAGTGCTGATACCTGATTTTCTGCCTGCCGAAGGAAAGTCAGTCAAAGGATTCAGAGATTCAGATATAGACAGATTTGCTGAATATATCAGCGAGATGCCGCAGGGGAGCATGATAATAATGACGGCAAGAGAACAGGAAGACAGCAGGCGCAGGAAAAATAAAATAAAAGCAGCTGTAGAAAAGTATGGGAAAGTATATGATTTTCAGCAGCTTTCTGAAAAACAGCTGAGAGGTTTCATAGAGAAGAGATTGAAGGTGTCGGGCAGAAGTTTTCATCCATCGTTAACGGATATGATAATTTCAGAAAGCGGATACGGCAATAAGGCTGTTGAATACAGACTATACAATCTGGACAATGATCTGAAAAAAATAATTGCACACAGCAGAGGAGATTCGATCAAAGAATCAGATGTACGTGCAGTGATGTCTGCAAGTCCGGAAAACGATGTTTTTGCAATGCTTGACGCTATAGGAAGGAACAGAAAAGATGAAGCTTTGCTGCTGCTGCACAATCTGCTGGACAGCGGGACACCGGCATTCAATCTTCTGAGACTGATAACAGGTCAGCTTGAACTCATGCTTGAAGTGAAGGAAATGAAAGAAGAAGGTATGGGACCGGAGGAAATGCAGAAGACTCTGGGGGCACATCAGTTCAGGATAAAAAAAGCTTTATCGGCAAGCGGAAAGTATCAGCTCAAAACTTTAAAAAAAATATTGTGTGAAGCTTATGAAGTGGATGGCAATATAAAGACAGGACTTTTTGATGATTCTTTGGCACTGGAATACTTTGTCGCGAAGCTGTAAAACAATGTAAATATATGTAAAAATGCTATAGATGTTAAAATTTAAACGATGTAACCGGTTTTAAAAAAAGCAGAAAATGGATTGTATACAGTTGCTTTCAAACCGGTTTTTTGTTATAGTATAGTTACAGTGTTCGCATGATATAAATGTAGTATAGTTTTGAGGGAGGAACTTAACATGAGTGAAAAAGGTTGTAATTGCGACTGCGCTCAAAACAGGGAAGCTCAATTTAAGGATTTGGCACCTGTGCTGGAGCAATACGCAAAAGTGCCGGGCAGTTTGATAACAATACTGCAGAAGACCCAGGATATATACGGGTATCTTTCGATAGACGCCATAAATTACATATCCGAGGTGACAGGCATAAAACCTGCTAAAATCTACGGCGTAGCTACTTTCTACGCACAATTCAGACTGAAACCTATAGGAAAGTATCTGATCATGCTCTGTCAGGGCACTGCTTGTCATGTCAACGGTTCCGATATGATCGAAGAGGCGGTGTGCGAATATTTGGGTATCAAAGACGGGGAAACGACAGAAGACGGTGTATTCACTCTGAATAACGTTGCATGTCTCGGCTGCTGTTCACTGGCACCTGTTATGATGGTAAAAAGCGTTGACGGTGACGAAACATACGGTAACCTGACGAAAGATTCTGTTAAAGAGATCCTTGCGGAAATCAGAGAAAGGGCTTAGGAGGTGACAGTATGAAAGTAGTAGTAGGACAGGGAAGCTGCGGTATAGCTACAGGAGCAAAGAAGACGGCGGCTGAATTCGAGAAACAGATAGCTGAAAAAAATCTCGATATAAAAGTAGATGTTACCGGATGTGTCGGTACTTGTTATCTTGAGCCGATCGTTGATATCTATGAAGATGACGGCGAAATGACCAGATACGTCAAAGTACAGCCTGATAAGGTTGAGAAGATAGTAGAAGACCATCTTGTAAATCATAAGGTCGTAGAGGAACAGTCTATATCATCGGAAGATGAGCAGTTTGTAGCGAAACAGCAGCGAGTGGTGCTCAGAAACTGCGGTATCATAAATCCTGAAAATATAGATGAATACATCGAAGCAGACGGATACAAAGCTATAGAAAAAGTGCTGAAATCCATGAAGCCGGAAGATGTTATAGAAGAGATAAAGATATCAGGTCTCAGAGGAAGAGGCGGTGCAGGATTCCCTACATGGTTCAAATGGAATGCTGCAAAGCAGAGTCCGGGAAATGAAAAATATCTCGTATGTAACGCAGACGAAGGAGACCCGGGCGCATTCATGGACAGATCTGTCCTCGAAGGAGATCCTCATTCACTTATAGAAGGAATGATAATCGGCGGATACGCAATGGGAGCAAATGAAGGAATAATATACTGCCGTGCAGAATATCCGCTTGCAATAAAGAGACTTGAGATAGCCATGTCTCAGGCAAGAGAAAAGGGATACCTCGGAAAAAATATTTTCGGAAGCGGATTCGACTTTGACATAAGGATAAAAGCCGGCGCCGGTGCTTTCGTATGTGGTGAGGAAACGGCTCTTATCGCTTCTCTTGAAGGCGAGAGAGGTATGCCGAGATTAAAGCCGCCGTTCCCGGCAGCAAAGGGATACTGGCAGAAGCCGACAGATATAAACAACGTTGAAACCCTTGCCAATGTTCCATGGATCATATATAACGGCGGAGAAGCTTTTGGCTCCATGGGAACTGAAAAGAGCAAAGGCACGAAGGTTTTCGCTCTCGCAGGAAAGATAAAGAAGGGCGGACTTGTGGAAGTTCCTATGGGACTTACCCTCAGAGACGTTATCTACGGTATAGGCGGGGGAATAAAAAATGACAGAAAGTTCAAGGCAGTTCAGATGGGAGGCCCTTCCGGCGGATGTATACCTGCTGAACTCATAGATACTCCTGTAACTTATGAAGATATAAATAAAACAGGCGCTATCGTAGGCTCCGGCGGTATGATAGTAATGGATGAAGACACCTGCATGGTAGATATGGCAAGATATTTTCTCAATTTTACGAGAGACGAATCATGCGGAAAGTGCAACTACTGCCGAATAGGTACTAAGAGAATGCTGGAGATCCTTGAAAGGATAACTAATGGTGAAGGGCAAGACGGAGATATAGAACTTCTCGAGGAACTGGCAATGAAGATAAAAGACGGTTCTATGTGCGGTCTTGGACAGACTGCGCCTAATCCTGTTCTTACGACTCTCAAATACTTCAGAAATGAGTACGAAGACCACATTTACAAAAAGAAATGTACTGCCGGATCGTGTAAAGCACTCATATCCTACACTATTACAGACGACTGTAAGGGATGTACGCTTTGTGCTAAGCACTGTCCTGTTGACGCTATATCCGGCAAGGTCAAGGAAAAACACGTTATCGATCAGTCCCTGTGCATAAAGTGCGGCAAATGTATGGATACGTGTAATTTCGGTGCAATAGAGAAGAAGTAAGGGAGGAGGAAGATCATGGATAAATTCAGACTTAATATAAACGGCAAAGAAGTAACAGGAATGCCGGGACAGACTATCCTGGAAGTTGCCAGGGAAAACGATATCTTCATTCCTACTCTCTGTTACGATGAAAGGACGAAGATATACGGATCGTGCGGAATATGTATGTGCGAGGTTGAGGGCAACCCTAAACTCTGTAAAGCATGTGCTACCGTAATAGCTCCGGGAATGGTTATAAACACTAATACGGAAAGGGTAATAGAATCGAGGAAAACTAACCTTGAACTGCTTCTTTCCAATCATACGGGAGATTGCAGACCGCCTTGCGTACTTGCCTGCCCGGCTCATACAGACTGCCAGGGGTATGTAGGTCTTATAGCAAACGGTGAATATGAAGCGGCTCTTGAACTGGTAAAGGATAAAATCCCTCTTCCTGCTTCACTTGGAAGAGTATGTCCGCATCCTTGCGAAGAAAAATGCAGAAGAGGACTTATAGACGAGCCTGTTTCAATACAGTGGCTCAAGAGATTCGCAGCTGATCAGGATCTTATGAGTGAAGAAGCCTTCATTCCGGAGTGCGGACCGTCCACAGGCAAGAGAGTTGCAGTTATAGGCGGCGGCCCTATGGGACTTTCAGCAGCGTATTTCCTCAGACAGAAAGGTCATGACGTTACGGTATTTGAAGCTATGCCGAAGGCAGGCGGAATGCTTAGATACGGCATACCTGAATACAGACTTCCAAAAGAGGTCCTGGATGATGAAATACTGACGATAGAGAAGATGGGCGTTGAGATCGTAACAGATACTAAGATCGGTGAAGATATACCGTTTGAAACAGTTCGCGCTGATTTCGATGCTGTGCTTCTGGGAATAGGCGCATGGATATCGACAGGTACAGGATGCAAAGGCGAGGATGCCGACGGCGTTATAGGCGGAATAGATTTCCTCAGAAAAGTAGTAAGAAACGAAGAAATAAAGCTGGGAGAAAAGGTTGCTATCGTCGGCGGCGGAAATACGGCTATGGACGCCTGCAGAACAGCAGTGAGACTGGGTGCAAAAGAAGTATATAATATATACAGAAGAACTAAAGATGAAATGCCGGCAGATATGGTAGAAATAGAAGAGGCTGAAGAGGAAGGCGTTATATTCAAAAATCTGAGAAATCCTATAGAAGTCATCAAAGATGAAAAGGGTCATGCTAAGGAAGTTATCTTACAGGTAATGGAACTGGGAGAGCCTGATGAATCAGGAAGAAGAAGACCTGTACCGGTTGAAGGTAAGACTGAGACTATAGCGATAGACAATATGATACTTGCAATCGGTCAGGCGGTAGATGCATCGATATTTGACTGTGACAAGACCAGAAAGAATGCTATAGCATATGATAAAGAAACTTATATGACGAGCATTCCTGGCGTATTCGCAGGAGGTGACTGCGGAAACGATAAGATATCTATCGCAGTAGAAGCTATCGCCGATGCAAAGAAAGCTTCGGAAATAATAGACGCATATCTTGACGGAGAGAAGATAAAGTACGAAAAACCTTATTTCGTTGAGAGAGACGATATAACAGAAAAGACTTTTGAAGACAGAGAAAAAATGTGCAGACCTGAGATGCCTCAGCTTTCAGCGGATGAAAGAAAAGATAATTTCAGTGAAGTTATCCCGGACGGATATACTCCTGAACAGGCAGAAGCAGAAGCTGCAAGATGTCTTGAATGCGGATGTCACGATTATTTCGAATGTAAACTGATAGATTTCGCTCATCAGTACGATGTACATCCTGAGAGATTTGAAGGAGACAAGAGCACTATCGAATATGAAGACGATCATCCGTTCATAGTGAGAGATCCTAATAAATGTATACTCTGCGGTCTCTGCGTGAGAGTCTGTGATGAGGTTATGGGCGTAGGAGCTCTGGGACTTGTTCACAGAGGCTTTGATACAGTTGTGAAACCTAATCTTGAAAAACCTCTTGCAGAGTCGGGATGCGTATCCTGCGGACAGTGTGTAAGCGTATGCCCTACAGGCGCTTTGCAGGAAAGAACTACTATGGTGAAAGAGACTCCGCTCGATACAGTAGAAACGGATACAACATGTTCATACTGTTCAGTGGGCTGCAGTCTGAAGCTCGAGTCTTACGGAGATATGCTGATAAAAGCAAATCCTGACAAGAACGGCACTGTGAATGCAGGTCTCGCCTGTGCTAAAGGTAAGTGGGGATTCGACTGCTCTATGCTTGAAAACAAGCTGGAAGAGCCTCTCATCAAATACAATGGAGAATTCAGAGAAGCTGATTATCATGAAGCTCTCGTTATGATAGCAAAGAAATGTCAGGCTGTAGGAACCAAGTACGGAAAGGATTCTGTAGCAGTTTCGATTTCTGACAGATATACCAACGAAGAAGCCTATGCTATAAAGAAAATGGCTGAAGCTATGGATGCAAAGGTTTTATGTATGAATAACAGAAAGAGCGGCATTGCAGACGTAATAGGACATGATGCTTCTCCTAACACGATAGATGAAATGTTATCGACAGATCTTATCCTGGCAGTTGGTTTCAATGGTGCAGACAATCCTGTTATACAGCTCAAAATGAGACAGGCGGCTGCTGCCGGAGCTAAAGTAGTTCTGATAAATCCTGAAGGTTATGAACAGAACATGAACTACCTTGCAAAGGAAGTATATACGGCGAATGACCTCAGTTTCATCAAGGCTCTTGCAAAAGCCGTAGCAGATAGCGGCAAGGGCGGCAATATCGCTGGATTTGATGAATTTGCAGCCAGTGTAGCCGATGCGGATGTAACGGATGAAGTGAAAGAAATCGCTGACATGTATCTGGATGCAAAGAAAGCGATGATAGTTTTCACTCAGAATATGATAACTGCCAATGCAGCAACGTTGCTTGCAGATATAGCAATGGTAAGCGGACATATAGGTGCTCCGAGAGACGGAATACTTCAGGTCAAAGCGAAAAACAATTCGCAGGGACTTATAGATATGGGTATAACGGCAGGTGCAGAAGCTCTCGATGGAGTGAAAGCTCTCGTTGTTTTCGGAGAAGAAGCGGACATAGATGCAGATTCTCTGGAATTTATGGCTGTATGTGATACTCATATGACACCGCTTGCGGCAAAAGCAGATGTGGTTATACCTGGTACAGGATTCGCATCCACGGACGGAACGTATACGAATACTGAAAGAAGACTTCAGCTTGTGCAGGCTGCTATAGACGAAGGCATCGGCCTCAGCAACTGGGAAGTTGCGGCAGAGATAGCCCACGTTTATGAAGTGGATTACGATTGGGAAGATACAGAAGATATTTCCATGGAAATGGATGATGCAGTACCTGCGTACAAATATGCTGAAATCGATGAAGTCCTTGGAGGTGTACTTACTCCTTCAGAAGATGCTAAGCTTGTTGCGGCAGCAGATGATAAATTTGCAGATCCTATCAAGTGCACCGACAGCCTTATGAACGTGATAAAGGAGAGAATTCCTAAACCGGCAAATCCAACGGCTTAAAATTTGAAGTTCAAATAACTGCGTATCAAAAATATTTTTGATACGCAGTTTCTTTATTGCAAAGATTTTTCTTAATTTAAAAATAATTCACTTAAAGGACAATTTACTGTGGATAATTAAAATTGAAAATAGTAAAATGGATATAAATATTGAAAGGAGATGCCAAACTGCTTGGTCTGTCTGGCTGTGTAATTATGTCCTTTGTAGATTTTGTAAATGTTGGGAAAGTATATAAAACAGGTGATATAGAAGTAAGAGCTTTGAACGATGTCACCTTCTCCATAGAAAAGGGTGAGATATGCGTAGTGGTAGGCCAGTCAGGGGCCGGCAAAACCACTCTGCTCAATATTTTAGGCGGCATGGATACTCTTACGGAAGGAAAGGTTTTTCTGGACGGTAAAGATATATCGGCGCTTAATGAAAAGCAGCTTGCTTCCTACAGAAGGTATGATATTGGATTTGTATTTCAGTTTTACAATCTTATTCCAAATCTTACAGCGGTTGAAAACGTAGAGATCGCGTCGCAGCTCTCAAAAGATCCTCTCGACAGCTATCTTGTCATAGAAGAGGTAGGGCTTAAGGACAGAGCGGTGAATTTCCCTGCGCAGCTTTCGGGCGGAGAGCAGCAGAGAGTTGCTATAGCAAGAGCTCTTGCCAAGAATCCTAAACTACTTTTATGCGATGAGCCTACAGGTGCGCTTGATTATGAAACCGGCAAGGCAATACTTAAGCTTTTGCAGGATACGTGCAGGAAAAGCGGTATGACCATAGTCATAATAACCCATAATTCGGCTCTTACAGCTATGGCGGACCGCGTCGTTAAGATAAAAAACGGAACTATAGATTCCGTTACGGTAAATGAGTCTCCTGTATCCATTGAAGATATAGAATGGTAGTTGAAAGGTCGAAGTCTATGAAGCGCAGCGTTTACAGTAAAAACATAAGAAGAACGATATTCGGAAGCTTCGGAAGGTATATTGCCATTTTGTCGATCATAGCGCTCGGAGTAGGTTTTTTTGCGGGAGTAAAAAACACCAAGGGGTCTATGATGGAGACATGCAATGAGTATGTCACGAAACTCAATATGTACGATTATCGTCTTGTATCAACGTATGGATTCACAGAAGAAGATGAATCGGCCTTAGGCGACACGGATAAGGTTGCAGAGGCAGAGGGCGCTGTGACTGCTGACTTTTTTTCTGCTGATAGGGACGGAGATTCTATTACTTTAAGGGCGCACTCTATTACGGAAAAGATCAACAAGCTGAGTCTTAAAGAAGGGCGTATGCCGAAAAAGGCAAATGAGTGCGTTGCGGATGCAAATTTTTTCAATACTGACGATATAGGAAAAACGATAAAAGTAACCGATGAAAACGAAGAAGATACTGCAAATCAGCTGAGTTACAGTGAATATGAGATAGTCGGGCTGGTGGATTCGCCGTACTATCTCATGCAGACGGAGAGAGGCACGACCTCTCTTGGCGATGGTACTATAGAGGCTTTCGTATATATGCCAAGAGATGGATTTACATCTGAATACTTTACAGAAATGCTGATAACGTGCAGCAAACAGGGATTTGTTTTTTCTGATGAATATAATAAGAATATAGCGGATGCGGAAGACAGCATAGTTGCGGCAGCTGAGCAGCGAGGAGAAGAGAGGATCGCTGAAATAAAAAATGAAGCCCAGGCAGAAATAGATGAAGCTCAGGCGGAATTGGACAGCGGAAGACGTGAACTTGAAACGGAAAAAAACAACACATATGCTGAACTTAACAATGCAAAAAGTCTTCTGGATGAACAGTCTCAGGAGATCGAAGATGGAAAGGCAGAGCTTGTATCCCAGAGAGAAGGACTGACGACTCAGAGAAAAGAGCTTTCTTCAAATCTGGACTCTGTAAATAAAGCGATAGAAAGCGCTGAGCTTCCGGACTCAGGCATTACCGAAGAAGAACTGTATACGCTCAAAATGCAGGCGCAGAAACTGAAAGAGGGTATAGCTTCAATAGATTCAGGACTTGAAGAGATATCTGCCGCTGAGAAAAAGATCAGTGCAGGAGAGGAAGAACTGAAAGCCGGATATGAAGAATACAATTCAGGTCGAAGTCAGGCGGAGAGCGGATTTGCGGCAGCTGAGAAGCAGCTTGCTGACGGAGAAGACCAGATCGAGGAAGCAAAAAAAGAGTTAGATGATATAGAGGCTCCGGAGCTATATACGGAGACAAGAGAAGATAATATCGGTTATGATTCCTTTGAGAGCAATTCCGATATAGTAGACAGTATCGCGAAGATATTTCCTGTATTCTTTTTCCTTATAGCAGCTCTTGTATGTTCTACGACTATGAGCAGGATGATAGAGGAAGAACGTTCGCAGATAGGGACACTCAGAGCGCTGGGATATACCAGAGGAAAGATAATGTGGAAATATATGGTGTATTCCGGATCGGCAGCGATGATCGGCTGTATAGCGGGATTCTTTGCAGGATCGAAGTATTTTCCGTATGCTATATGGATAGCTTACGGCATGATGTTCGGATTCGCGCCGATAGAATTTTATTTCAGCGGATCTCTTGCATTAATATCTCTCGTAGTTTCGCTGCTCTGCTCTACGGGAACGACGTATCTTGCCTGTCGAGAACAGCTGAAGGATATGCCGGCGGAGATACTCAGACCAAAGGCTCCAAAAGCAGGGAAGAGGATAATACTCGAAAAGATAGGATTCATATGGAATCATCTCAGCTTTCTGCATAAAGTATCTGCAAGGAATATACTCAGATATAAAAAGAGAATGATAATGATGATACTGGGCATAGGCGGCTGTACTGCACTTGTAACTGCCGGTTTTGGTATACATGATTCAGTAGCGGGAATAGCGGAACATCAATATGCAGATATAGAAAAATATGATATGACAGTCATGTTTTCCGAAAAACTCGACGATCAGAAAGCAAGTGATTTTATGGATACTTTTAAGGATGAAACGGAAAATACAGCTGTTCTGCAGCAGACATCGGTTACCGCTTCCGGCAATGGAGTAAGCAAGACCTGCAGCCTCATAATCACCGGAGATGAAAATATAAACAAGGCGATGAATTTCAGGACTGAAGATGATGAGCGAATATCGTATCCGGATGCCGGAGAAGCTATAGTGAACAATAAGCTGGCTGATATGCTGGGGATAGAAACAGGAGACCATATTACCGTTAAGTACGATGATACTAAGACTGTGGAGCTTAAAGTCACAGGTATATATAAAAATTATGTATCGAATTATATCTATATAAACGATGAGACATACAGCGAATATTTCGGAAATGAATATGAGCCGCAGACAGCTTTCGTATCAGTGAACGGCAATATCGATGTGTATGATATGGCAGAACAGATATACGGTTATGACGGTGTAATGGGCATATCTGTAAATGAAGATATAAAGAGCGGTGTTGACGATATGATGGTAAGTCTTAATTATATAATAATACTTGTCATAGGGTGTGCAGGGGCTCTTGCGTTTATCGTACTGTTCAACCTGGGTAATATAAATATCACTGAGCGCATAAGGGAGATCGCAACTATCGAAGTTTTGGGATTCTATCCTCGGGAGACGGGAGCTTATGTATTCCGTGAGAATTTTATTCTCGTGATATTCGGTATACTTGCAGGCCTGCCGACCGGATATGTGCTTCATAATTTTATAATGGAACAGATACAGGTGGATGCGGTGGCATTCAACAAAGTGATAGAGCCTTCAAGTTATATGTTCACAGTTTTAGTAGTTTTGGGATTCACCTTTATAGTGGATATAATAATGAGACGTAAATTGAGAAGGATCAATATGGCGGAAGCTTTGAAATCCATAGAATAAAAAAGATCGGAGATATAGGTTTAATGCTCGAGTACGGACAGAAAATGAGTTTCGGCGAAAAAGATTTTAAGGGAAACGGGAAGATAAAGTCTTCTGCGCTCATGTACGCTTTTCAGGAAGTGGCTTCAGCGCACGTTGACACATTGAATCTGGGATTTGACGATATGATAGAAGCGGGACATATATGGGTCATGACTAAACTTCGCTTTAAAATATATGAGGATTTCAGTCCTCAATGTCAATATGATGTTCGTACATATCCTAAAAAGAAAAGAGGAGCGACTTTTTACAGGGATTATTATGTATTTGATGATAATGGCGTTGTGATGGCGGCAGGTATGAGTCAGTGGTGTATAATCAATTTCAAGACCAGGAGGATAGAACGCACTGATATAGATATAGAAGGAGATTGTACAGATAAGGTGCCTTTTGAGGATGGTATAGGAAAGATAAAGTGCGATTCGCTTGTATGCTGCGGAAATCATAAAGTGATCGGTACAGATATAGATAAAAACGGACATACGAACAACTGCAGATATGCAGATATGGCGGATATGGTGCTTGACAGCAGTGATTATAATGATTTTACGATACACTTTTCAAAGGAAACGAGAATGGGAGATGAAATACTTCTGTTTAAAGGGTATAGTCAAGATGATGGAGCTTTTACAGCAACAGGTAAATTAGAGGACGGAACGCTGGTGTTCCAGGCAAAAGCCAAGTGAGTATATATAGATAGCAGATCATATATTTATTTTAATGTGATCAGAGAACTGCCCGGTTTAGGCACAGTGCATTGTTTGTGTACTGTGTCTTTTGTTTTTATAAAAAAGGGAGTTTAATAATTTATAAACAATTCAAAAACATTTTTTCAATAAGGTGACGTTATCATAATGTAAAAGATAACGGAGGGTATCATGAAAAGAGTTGTGGTCACGGGAATAGGAGCAGTAACGCCGATAGGAAATGATGTTGAAAGCATGTGGAAAAACCTGATAAAAGGGAAACATGGCATAGATGTTATAGACAGATTCGATATCGACGGATTTGAAAACCATCTGGCGGCTGAGGTGAAAGGTTACGATCCGCTGCTTTATATGAGCAGAAAGGATGTCAATCGTTATGATCCATACACTGTTTTTGGAGTGGGTGCTGCCTGTCAGGCTATGGAGGACTCTAAAATAGACGGAACAGTGCCAAAAGAGAGATTTGGCGTATATTTCAGTTCGGTTATGGGAGGTCTGTCCGCTGTGGAAAGAGGAATAGCAGCGCTAACGGAAAAGGGAAGTTCAAGAGTTTCGTCATATACTGTACCTGCAATGATAACAAATACAGCGGCAGGGGCAATAGCTATGAAATATGGATGCAGAGCTTCATGTATGTCGATTTCAACGGCATGTGCAAGTTCGTCAAATGCTGTGGGAGAAGCATACAGGTGCATCAAACACGGATATGCGGATGCTGTGATTGCAGGCGGAGCGGATGCAGCTATAACACCTTTTGGAATCGCCAGTTTAAATGCCTGTAATGCCATGAGCAGGTCAGATGATCCGGACAGGGCATCCATACCTTTTGATGCTGAAAGAGATGGATTCGTACTGGGAGAGGGCAGCGGAGCACTTGTCCTGTAGGAATATGAACATGCAAAGAAACGGGGTGCATACATATACGGTGAAATTTGCGGATATGGATCCACGTGTGATGCATTCAACATGGTTGCACCTATGCCTGATGCAGATATGGCGGCAAAGGCAGTAAAATACGCACTGCAGGAAGCAGAGCAGGATTTTGGCCCCACGGAAGGCGGGATATATATAAATGCTCACGGTACAGCTACCAGGCTCAATGATAAAATGGAGACAATTGCAATAAAGAAGGGTCTTGGATTGGAAAAAGCTTATGAAAGCATAGTTTCGTCTACGAGGAGCATGACTGGGCATTTGCTGGGCGGAGCAGGCGCCGTTGAAGCAATAATTTCTCTGCTGGTGCTCAGGAGAAAGGACATACCTCCGACAGCAGGGTATAAAGTTGAGGATGATATGTGTGATCTGGATATATGCGCTAATGAAGCAAGGCATGCTGATATAGAGCTGACATTGAGCA
>UQNP01000032.1 GCA_900542385.1 uncultured Eubacterium sp. | reverse complement strand
TAAATCAATTTTAATATTTTTACCATTATTGATTTGTATCTTTGAACAATTTTCTATATTCTTAAGTATAATTATTTCACCTGAACCGTTCTCTTCTACAGCAGCTACAGCTTCATTTAATGTAGCATATCCCGTATCTTCTATTCTTGCAACGTCGTCATCATTTACAACTGCACTTACGCTCACAGGCATTGCCATTACAAATGCCATGATAAGCGTCATTATCCCGCACAGAATTATTTTGCTTTTCTTTTTCATAATGCACCTCTTACTTTCAAATCGCGTTTAATTTTTCAACATTTTCGGTCAAATTGAATTTTGCTTCTATTACAGATGCATTATATAACACTACCCCCTCCCCGTCAAGTTTTTGGCTTATTTATAAAAATTTCCTTGTCCGCATCGCAAAATTTTTTCATACAAAAAATCTGCGCAAACAGCTTCTGGAATTCATTTACTAATGTAAAAAAACTGTTCACACAGACTTTAAATCAATGCAATTTGATCATCTGAAAATTTTCAGGCAGCGATCTTATGACAGCTGCTAATTCACTTTCCTTTCCGCCGATGCAGTCTGTAAAAATTTTTCTATGGCTTTCAGACTGTCCTCCTTGTTTTCATTTACTGTAAGCCTTATAAACGGCTCCTTACCGCCGTTGACCATCATCCTGCTCCCGTACCGGGAAATTAGTCCGGCCATAATGCTTTCCGACAATTTAACGTTATCCCACAGTTTGAATATTATTTTATATCCCTGCTTTGATATCTCTTTTATTCCAAGTCTTCCCGCCATGCTTCGTATCTTCGATATTTTTATCAGATTCATAGTATCGCGAGGTATATCGCCGAATCTGTCTACAAGTTCGTCTATTACCTCCGCTTCATCCTCATCACCGGCTATTACGGCTATCTTCTTATACATCTGAAGCCTTAAAACCTCATTTTCTATATACCTTTCAGGTATTATGGCAGGTATAGGAAGACTGAACGCCGTTTCCTCTGCATCCGGCATCACATCCTTGCCGTTGATCTTTGCCACTGCTTCTTCAAGCATTTTGCAGTAAAGCTCATATCCAACGTTCAACATATGCCCCGACTGCTCAGTGCCCAGAAGATTTCCCGCTCCTCTCAGCTCAAGATCTTTCATTGCGATCTTGAATCCGGAGCCGAATTCAGTGAACTCTTTTATAGCTCTCAATCGTTTTTCAGCAATTTCGGAAAGGTTCTTATCGCGTCTGTACGTCAGGTATGCATACGCCATCCTGCCCGACCGTCCTACACGGCCTCTGAGCTGATAAAGCTGGGCAAGACCGAATTTGTCCGCATCCAGCACTATCATAGTATTGACATTCGGTATATCCATTCCGGATTCTATTATGGTAGTCGCAACCAGTATATCGTACTCTCCCGCAGAAAAATCCATTATTATATTTTCAAGCTGATGTTCTCCCATCTTGCCGTGGCCTACAGCAACGGAGGCTTCCGGCACCAGACTTTCTATTTCGGATGCAACTCTGTTTATAGATTCCACCCTGTTGTACAGGACATATACCTGACCGCCCCTTGCAAGCTCCTTTTCTATAGCCTCGCGTATAACAAAATCATCCTGCTCCATAACATATGTCTGCACAGGATATCTGTCCTCAGGCGGCTCCTCCAAAGTACTCATATCTTTTATACCGGAAAGCGACATGTGAAGCGTCCTTGGTATAGGAGTTGCCGAAAGCGTGAGTACATCCACATTTTCTTTGATCTGTTTTATCTTTTCCTTATGTTTCACCCCGAATCTCTGTTCTTCATCTATGACCAGAAGTCCCAGGTCCTTGAATTTCACATCATCGGACAGAAGTCTGTGAGTCCCTATTATAAGATCCACGCTGCCTTTTTCAACTCCTTCAAGGATCTTTTTCTGCTGCGCCGCGCTCCTGAATCTCGATATCATCTCAACTTTAAAGGGGAATTTCTCAAATCTGTCCTTCAATGTATAGTAATGCTGATTGGCAAGCAGTGTAGTCGGCACCAGTACTGCAGCCTGTTTTCCATCCGCAACGCATTTAAAAAGCGCTCTAGCTGCAACTTCCGTTTTTCCAAAGCCTACGTCTCCGCACAGCAGCCTGTCCATAGGCACATCTTTTTCCATATCACGTTTTATCTCGTCTATGCATCTGAGCTGATCATCCGTTTCGTCATAAGGAAAACTGTCCTCAAATTCTCCCTGCCATACTGTATCTTCCGAAAAAGCATACCCCTTTTCATTCATTCTCGCCGCGGAAATTTTTATCAGCTCATATGCCATATCCGTCACCGCAGCTTTCGCTTTTGCTTTAGTATTTTTCCATTCATTGCCCGAAAGCTTATTGAGCTTAGGCACTATCCCTTCGCCTCCGACGTATTTCTGAAGCATCCCAAGCTGATCTACCGGTATATAAAGAGAGTCTTCACCTGCATACTTTACTTTCAAGTAGTCCTTCTTCACTCCCTGAACTACAAGCTGCTCGATCCCCACAAATTTACCGATGCCGTGGCTTTCATGCACGACATAATCGCCTTCTTTTACATCGGCGAAACTCTTTATCTGCTCTCCTCGTGATTTTTTCTTCTTACGTCTGTGTCTGCGGGAGCTTCCAAATATATCTCCTTCCCATATATAGCATGTCTTTTCATCGGCAAACTCCATGCCCGCAGTTATCGCTCCCTGTTTCAGCATTATTTTACCGTCAAGTTTTTCTCTCAGCAAAAATTCACCCATGTTGTCAAGGCGCTCTTTGCTGCTGCATACTATCGTAACTTTATATCCGCGCTTGATGTAACCGAAAAGCTCACTTTTGAGTATATCAAGACGACCGTTGAAATCAGGAGTCTGCCTGCAGTTCACAGTCACCAGTTCTTTCAGAAACGGAGCATTTTTTATCGTGCTTACGAAAGGAGTGAATATATATCCATCCATTTCATAGAGTCTGAAAAAGTCTTTTTGTCCCGATATGGATGCAAAATCTTCTCCTATACCCCGTCCCGAGGCAAGTATTGCTTCGATATCGTCTGCCTGCTCTTTCTCACGCACTTCAAGAGTCTCCAGTATCCTTGCAGGATCGTCTACAAAGATAAGAGGAGCCTTCATATAGTCCCATATATACATGGTCTCATCGTAAAAATAATTTATGAACTTTTCCATATACTGGAGGTTTATCATGCTCTCAGAGTATTCAAGAAGCTGCTGCTTTCTCTGTTTGAGATTATGGACTCTTTCACTGTTCCCTTCTTTTTTCTCTATCCTCTTTATGCTCTTTTCGTAAGCCTTGCGTATATTTTCTTCCGCCTTATCAAAGAGTTCCCGGTCTTTTACTATCTGAGAACACTGGGATATGGAAATGTATTTCAACACTTCCTTCGAACGCTGTGTATCTGCATCAAAAGTCCTGATGGAATCCACTTCAGTATCGAACAGTTCTATTCTGTAAGGATAATCCGCATCAGGCGTGAATACGTCTATTATCCCTCCTCTGAGAGAAAACTCTCCTCTCGTCTCCACCGTTGAAACTCTCTCGTATCCCATGAAGGAAAGTCTTTTTTTGATTTCCTCGACGTCCACATCGTCTCCGAGCTTAAGCTCCAGTATATTTTCTTTAAAAATCTCACTTGGAGGAAGTTTTTTGACCGCTCCCGTAACCGGCGCTATCACAACACAATCTTCGCCCTTCACAACGGTTTTCAGGACCTTCAGTCTTTCGAGAAGATAATCATTGCTTTTCGCTTCGTACTGTATCATCGTCTCTTCTTCCGGAGGAAGCACCAATATCTGCCTTCTTCCCGCTTCTCCGTCTGCGGTACCTGAGCCTTCATATTCCCCACTAAAAAAAGAAAGGTCCGCTGCCAACCGCTTCGCCCTGTTAAAAGTTGAAACAACAATCAGACTCTGACCTTTTTTTTCATTTAATATTTTAGCTATAATGGGAGCGACTCTTCCCTCGGCCGCTCCCGTAATGTTAATCATTCCTTTTTGCGTCACTGTCATTTTTCTCCGCTTCTGATGTCTTTACATTGTATTCATTCATAGCCCGGTCTATACCTTTTTCAAGTATACACTGCACCGCATCAGCCGCCCTGTCGGCAGTCTGCTCCAGTAGCCTTGCTTCCCTTTCGGACATCCTGCCTATGACGTAATCCTTCCATTCCAGTCCTCCGCTTGCACCTATGCCTACCCTTATCCTCGGAAAATCCTGACTGCCAAGCTGATTTATGATAGATTTCATGCCGTTGTGGCTTCCCGCGCTTCCCTTTTTCCTTATTCTAAGGGAGCCCGCTTCAATATCGAAATCATCATAGATCACAAGTAATCTGCTCAGATCCACATTGTAGTAATCTACGATCTCACGCAGAGATTCCCCGCTTAAGTTCATGTAAGTCTGAGGTTTTACAAGGAGCACTTTTTCACCTGAAATGATCCCGTCTCCAATGAGCGCTTTATGTTTTATTTTCTTTATCTTTATATCGTTTTTTTCTGCCAGTCTGTCCACTGCCCAAAACCCCATATTATGTCTGGTCTTTTCATACTTTCTTCCGGGGTTTCCCAATCCTGCTACAACAAACATACTTGATCTTGACCTCTCTGTCTGTATGGGATCAGTCGAACAGCTTGCTGATAGAGCCGTTTGTGAAAATTCTCGTCATTGCTTCAGCAAACAGCGGCGCTACAGACACTATTCTCATTTTGTCTATTTTCTTTTCCTCAGGTATAGGAAGTGTGTTGAGCAGCACCAGCTCTTCTATCGCTGAATTTTCTATACGCTCTATTGCCGGTCCTGAAAGCACTGCGTGCGTAGCGCATGCTCTTACGCTTACAGCTCCCAGATCTTTAAGCGCATTTGCCGCGTTTGTTACAGTTCCCGCAGTATCTATCATATCATCTACGAGGATACAGTTTTTTCCTTCTATGTCCCCTATTATGTTCATGATCTCGCTCTTGTTCGGCTCCGGTCTTCTCTTGTCTACTATAGCGATAGGAGCATTAAGCGGCTGTGCCATATTTCTCGCTCTCGTAACGCTGCCGTGGTCAGGAGAAACTATTACAACATCATCGATGCCTTTGTCTACAAAGTATTTCGAAAGTATTGGCATACCTACCAGATGGTCTACAGGAATATCAAAATATCCCTGTATCTGCGCCGCGTGCAGATCCATGGTAACTACTCTGTCTGCCCCAGCAGCAACGAGTATATCTGCAACAAGTTTTGCTGTGATCGGATCTCTTGCCTTAGCCTTTCTGTCCTGTCTTGCATATCCGTAATAAGGTATTACTGCATTTATTCTTCCGGCAGACGCCCTTTTCATGGCATCTATCATTATCAGTAGTTCCATCAGGTTATCGTTTACCGGATCACATGTCGACTGAACTATATAACAGTCAGAACCTCTCACCGTTTCCCACAGATTTACGGAAATTTCACCATCGCTGAACTTGTTCACCGTAGCTCTCCCGAGGGGTTTTCCCATGATGGATGCGATTTCTTCTGCCAATTCAAGATGCGAATTGCCCGCAAATACCTTGTAATTTGAAAATACGCTGTTGTTCATTTGTTTCTCCTACCTCTACTTTCCTTATAAACTGCTGCTATTTTTTTAATATACCTCTTTTTTCTACCCAACCCTCAATTGTTTTTCCTTTTGCTCTCGCCACATGCAGCGAACCTTCCGGAACATTCTTCGTTATGGTGCTTCCTGCTGCTATATACGCATTCTTCCCGACATTTACGGGAGATACAAGATTCACGTTACAACCTATGAAAGCTCCATCCTCTACAACAGAACGATATTTTTTGCTTCCGTCATAATTCACAAACACTACTCCGCATCCGAGATTGACTTTTTTGCCTACATCTGAATCTCCGACATACGTAAGATGCGCAGCTTTTGCTCCGTCATCCAGCTTTGAGTTTTTTATCTCTACAAAATCCCCCACCTTGCAGCCGTTTCCTATTTCGCTGCCCGGTCTGAGATATGCAAAAGGTCCTATGCTTGTCTCATTTCCTACTCTGCTCTCCATTATTACAGAGCTCTGTATCGAAGTACCGCTTCCTATGACCGAATCCTTTATCCTTGTATTCTGGCCTATAGTGCAGTCTTCTCCTATACTCACATTTCCTTCAAGGATCACACACGGGTATATCACCGTGCCCTTTCCTATCTCAACGCCTTCATCTATATAAGCAGTTCTTATATCTATGAATCTGACACCTTCGTTCATGTATTCCAAATTTCTCTGTATACGCTGCTCTTCTACAGCTTCATATTCTTTAATATCCATACGATCATCTCCTCAGAGTAAAACCTATATTTGCCGGATTTTGTTAGAATTTCCTATCCTTTTCAAGTATCATTTCGCCTACTTTATATATATCTCCGGCTCCCATAGTTATTACAAGGTCGCCTTCTTCAGCGTTGTTATATACAAAATTAGCTATTTCTTCGAAGTCCTCAAAGAAATACACCTCTTTGGAAGGCTCCGCTTCTTTTATTTTGTTCATTAAAGTTCGCGAACTTATCTTATATATATTCTTCTCTCTTGCCGCATATATCTCAGCCAGCACTATCTTGTCCGCTTCTGCAAAAGCTGTGGCAAAATCATCTATAAGAGCCATCGTCCTTGTATAAGTATGCGGCTGGAACAGACACCACAGATTGTTGTGCTTCATGTTTCTTATCGCAGAAAGCGTCGCCTTTATCTCCGTCGGATGATGCGCATAGTCATCAACTATCTTTATATCGTTATACGTTCTTCCCAATACATCAAATCTTCTCTGAGTACCGGTATATTTGTTGAGAGTATTGACTATATCATCAATATCCACGCCAAGTATGTGACAGCATGCGAACGCCGAAAGCGCATTCAATATATTATGCTCTCCCGGTATGGACAGATTTATCCTGCACAAAACCCTGCCTCCATGGTTCACATCGAATTCCGGCATTCCGTCATTATCAAAATTTATATTGGAAGCATAGTAATCACAGCTTTCATTAAGTCCGAAAGTTATCGCATTTGGCAGTCCGTCTATTACACTTTTAACGAAAGGATTGGCATCGTATGCTATGACAGCTCCGTCCTCCGGTACAAGTCTGGCAAACTTATCAAAGGATTTTGCTATATGTTCCACATCCTTAAAATAATCGAGATGGTCCGAATCTATGTTCAGGATTATCTCGATTTTAGGTTTAAGGTTAAGAAAGCTGTCCATATATTCACAGGCTTCTGTAACAAAATATTTTTCTTTGCCCACATACACATTGCCGTTTATCTCCGAAAGATTGCCTCCTATAAGAATAGTCGGCTCTTTTTGTGCATTTTTTAAAATCAAAGAAACCATAGAGGTCGTAGTTGTTTTTCCATGGGTCCCCGATATGGCTATGCTGTTTTCATATCCTTCCATCAGCGCCCCAAGCGCCTGTGCCCTCGTTATAGCCGGTATACCCAGCTCCTCAGCTCTTGCAAGCTCCGGATTGTCATGACCTACAGCTGCCGAATAAATAACGAGTTCCTTTCCTTCTACGTTTTTCGCTCTATGGCCTAAATATATATCCGCTCCGTCATTTATAAGTTTTTCGGTAATATCACTTTCCCTCATATCCGAACCGGAGACTTCATATCCCCTCGATATAAGTATCTCCGCCACTGCCGATAATCCGATCCCTCCGATGCCGATGCAGTGTATCTTCTTATAGTCCGGCAAATTTATCATTATCACGCCTCCCTAATCATAGTTAATTGGATTATACCATATTTGCAAATAAAAATGCGTTGTAATTATAAAAAATTTGTTTTTTAAGCAAATGCCTGTTATTATAGTCCTATCGGAGGTCTAATATGAAAAGAAGTCACAGAGTCGGCGCCATATGTCAAATACTCGCCGAATCACCTGAAAAGATTTTCAATCTCAACTATTTCTGCGACAAATTCTCAGCAGCAAAATCGAGCATAAGCGAAGATATCAGTGCCGCCAAAGAAGCCGTCAAAGCTGCCGGTTACGGATATATCGAAACTATACCGGGGGCATCAGGCGGCGTAAAATATATTCCTGACATATCACCTGAAAAGGCTGCGGCCGTTCAGGAAAATCTATGCTGTATGCTTAAAGAAGAAAACAGAATACTCGGCGGCGGATTTCTCTACACATCGGATATAATGTACAATCCATCCATCGTAAAGGGGATGGCCCAGATATTCGCAAAAAAATTCAGAAAAGCAGGCGCCGATTATGTAGCCACCATAGAAACAAAAGGCATTCCTGTTGCTTTTATGACTGCCCATATGCTCAATCTTCCCGTCATAGTAATAAGAAGAGAAACTAAAATTTCGGAAGGTGCGACAGTCAGCATAAACTACTTCCCCGGATCCTCTGAAAGACTTCAGAAAATGTCTATATCAAAGCGAGCAGCCGCTCCCGGCTCAAAAGTGCTCATAATAGATGATTTCATGCGCGGAGGGGGAAGCATCAAAGGCATCGTGGAGATATTCTCAGAGGTGGATATAAGCGTTGTCGGCATAGGCGTAGCCATCGTAAATATTGAACCTAAAAATAAAAAAGTAAAGGACTATTTTCCTATTGTGCATCTTGGGAAAGTCGATGAAGAAACAAGACAGGTATCGGTGATACCAAATTGTCAGATTTTTTAAAATTTACTTGTTAATAAAATAATTGTATTGTATAATAGACGTATCTTTAATGAAAACAATACGGCATGAAAGGCGGTACCACAAATGAACATTACTGACGTACGAATTCGCAAAGTTAACGATGAGGGCAAAATGAAAGCCGTAGTTTCCATCACCTTTGATGATGAGTTTGTCGTTCATGACATCAAGATCATCGAAGGACAGAACGGCCTGTTCATCGCTATGCCTAGCAGAAAGATGGGCGAAGGCGATTTCAGAGATATCGCTCATCCACTCGTTTCAGAAACGAGAAACAAAATAAGAGATGCCATCTTTGAAGAATATGAAAAAGTTCTTGCTCAGAAGGCAGCTGAAGCAGAAGCGGAAAACCACGCTGAATAACTTCAATCCAACATCTTATCATATAAAGATAAGCTATACTAAAACAATAAGGACTATCTCCAAACGGGATAGTCCTTTTTATTTGCTGTCTTATATGCACATAATCAGTAGAATCTTTCAGATGTTTACGTTTATTCTACAGTTTTTACCCTTATAAGGTTTGTAGTTCCTCGCATCTGAAGCGGCATTCCTGCGCTGAGCACTATACAGTCTCCCTTTTTTACAAAACCCATACGTTCAGCCCCTCTGACAGCTTCATCCATCAGATCGTTCCAGTTATCGCTTACTTTCGTATGTACAGGATATACACCTCTTGTAAGTGCCTGCTGATGATATGATTTTATATCAGGCGTCGCTGCTATTACAGGCTCTTCCGGTTTGTATTTGGCCATCATTTCGGCAGTGTAGCCGGATGTGGTTATTGCGATTATAGCGCTTGCATTTATATCTCTGGCTGTTGTACATGCTGCATGCCCCATAGCATTGGATACATCCTGATTATCAGTCTCAACTTCAAGAAACTTATACTGTTTTACTTCTTCAGCATCCAGCTCCGCCTGTTCAACTATTTTAGACATCGTTTCTACGCTTTCCACCGGAAAATCTCCGGCAGCACTTTCCCCTGACAGCATCACAGCAGAAGTCCCATCAAAAACAGCATTGGCAACATCTGTTATCTCCGCTCTCGTAGGATTAGGGCTGTTGGTCATGGATTCAAGCATCTGGGTTGCAGTAATGACCGTCTTTCCTGCCCTGCAGCACTTTTTTATAAATTTTTTCTGGATTCCGGGAAGCTTTTCAAAATCGACTTCAACACCCATATCGCCTCTGGCTACCATGATGCCGTCGGAAAGGGACAATATTTCATCAAAGTTATCTATGCCTTCCATATTTTCGATCTTCGATATTATCTTTACCCTGCTGCCGCCATTGCCATCGAGCAGATCCCTCAGCTCTCTGACATCGTTGCCGTTCCTGACAAAGGACGCCGCCACATAATCCACGTCCATCTCTATCCCGAACAGGATATCGTTCCTGTCCGCTTCGCTTATATATTCAAGGGCGAGAGATTTATTGGGTATATTTACTCCTTTTCTGCTCCCTGCTTTTCCGCCGGAAATGACCCTGCATATGACATCATTATCTTTTATATCGACAACTTCCATCTTTATCCTGCCGTCATCTATTAATATCTTCGTCCCTTTTTCCACCTCTGAAGGCAATTCATCATATGTAGTGCTGATCCTGCTTTCATCACCTTCACATTTATCAGATGTGAGCGTGAACATCTGTCCGTCCTCAAGCATCACGCTGCCGTTTTTGAAATCCCTGAGCCTTATTTCAGGTCCCTTTGTATCTAAAATGACAGCCGCCGGTATATCAAGTTCATCCCTTACCTTCCTGAAGCGTTTTATCGTCTCTCTATGCTCTTCATGAGTCCCATGGGAGAAATTAAGTCTTGCGGCATTCATACCCGCCTTGAGCATTCGTCTCATAGTATCCTCATCTCTGCTTGCAGGTCCAAGAGTGCAGACTATTTTAGTTTTCTTCAACTTTAATCACCTCGCAGAATAATATCATATAAAAAGAAAACCGGTGCGTAAGCATCGGTCATCTTTGTTTGGCTAGGGTAGCAGGATTCGAACCTGCGCATGACGGAATCAGAATCCGTTGCCTTACCGCTTGGCGATACCCCAACAAATGTTTTCATATGCGGCTGTCGATATAATGGGGTGGATAGTGGGATTCGAACCCACGCATAACGGAGCCACAACCCGCTGTCTTAACCACTTGACTATACCCACCGCATAACTTACCCGCATACGCGGTATTGTTTTAATGGAGGCGACACCCGGATTTGAACCGGGGAATAAAGGTTTTGCAGACCTCTGCCTTACCGCTTGGCTATGTCGCCTCAACGGAGCTTACGCTCCAAATAATAATTGGCGATCCGGAACGGGCTCGAACCGTCGACCTCCAGCGTGACAGGCTGGCATTCTAACCAACTGAACTACCGGACCATGGTGGGCGCTATAGGGCTCGAACCTATGACCCCCTGCTTGTAAGGCAGGTGCTCTCCCAGCTGAGCTAAGCGCCCTTATATGGTAGCGGCGAGTGGAGTCGAACCACCGACCTTCCGGGTATGAACCGGACGCTCTAGCCAACTAAGCTACACCGCCACACTACGGCAGGCACATTGCCGCCGCACGAATTATACTACCATTTTAGTCACCCAATGTCAAGATATTTTATACTATAATATTAACAGTTTTCCCATTTATTTTTAACAAAATACATATCTGATAAGGAGGCACCCATGAACAGCACTGCGATTCCCTTGTCAAAAGCCATGCCTGGGAAAAAATATATCATAAGCCGCATCGAAAAGGGGAAAACTGATCAAAAGCAGCTTGGCGGCTACGGATTCTCAAGCGGATCCCATATAAAATTTCTTTTTTCGAATCCTTCGGGCAGCTCCCGTGCATACGAAATAATGGGAACAGTTATCGCCTTAAGGTACGAAGATGCTCAAACCATATATGTATATCCGGCGGACATCGTCACCTGACTTTTGTATATCGGCTTTAAGCAGGCTTTCAGATAAAAATCACGATCAAATTTCTTCCTCGTCATCCGGAAGCGCGATTTTTGATTTAACTGTTGCCGGTATATCATAACATCTGAAGCAGTCCTCTGTGAGACGCTCCGAAGGCTTTTTCGTGAACAAACTTACGACCGGGACTATAACAAGACTTACAGCCATCGCGAAAGCTCCTGCATTTATCGATGACTGAAGGAACGACGGAAATATCTGCGGCACAAGTATTACTGCTATCATTATTCCTGCTCCGCATATGAAACTCGTCCAGCACGCCGCCTTCGTAGTTTTCTTCCAGTAGAGACCATATATCATAGGTCCAAGGAAGGCTCCCGCAAGCGCTCCCCAGGATATACCCATAAGCTGAGCTATAAATGTTACAGCGCCCTTATACTGAATAAGAGCTATCACGACAGATATTGCAATGAATATGACGATAAGAACTCTTATGCATTTAACCTGAGCTTTTTCACTCATATCCTTTGCAAATATATCTTTTATAAAATCAAGAGTAAGCGTCGAACTCGATGCCATAACAAGAGATGAAAGGGTCGACATCGAAGCTGAAAGCACAAGCAGAACAACAAGACCTATCAAAACATCAGAAAGACCTGAGAGCATAGTAGGTATTATAGCATCGTATCCGTCAGCTTCGATATTTATGCTGTCCGAAAATAATCTGCCGAATCCTCCGAGGAAATAACACCCGCCGGAGACTATGACTGCAAACAGAGTGGATATTATCGTGCCTTTATGTATAGCGCTTTCACTGCTGATGGCATAGAACTTCTGGACCATCTGCGGAAGCCCCCACGTACCGAGGGATGTGAGTACCACAACGCCGAGAAGTCCCAGCGGATCAGGCCCCAGAAATGAAGCAAAGGCTCCGTTCATCGAGGTAACTTCAGCATCCTCCACTTCCGCCAGTGAGCTCATCGCCTCCATAAAGCCGCCCTTGCTCTGAAGCACCGCCGCTATCACGGCGCATATGCCGAATATCATTATTATTCCCTGTATGAAGTCGTTTATGGCGGTAGCCATATATCCTCCCGCTATGACATATATGCCTGTCAAAACAGCCATTCCGATTATACATACTGTAAAATCCACGTTAAAAGCCATGGCAAAAAGTCTTGAAAGACCGTTGTAAAGGGATGCTGTATACGGTATGAGAAAAACAAATATCAGGGCAGACGCACCTATCTTGAGGGATTTGCTGTCAAATCTCCTGCCGAAAAATTCAGGCATGGTAGACGAATCGAGATGCTGAGTCATTATCCTCGTCCTTCTCCCAAGTACGACCCATGCGAGAAGAGAGCCGATCACAGCGTTGCCAAGACCTATCCACGTGGACGCTATACCGAATCTCCAGCCGAACTGTCCTGCATATCCGACGAACACGACCGCCGAAAAATAAGATGTCCCGTAAGCAAAGGCTGTAAGCCACGGACCTACCGAACGTCCTCCAAGAACAAATCCTTTAACATCTGTTGCATGTTTCCTGCAATAAATACCTATACCTACCATTATTGCAAAAAACACTATTAAAATCGAAACTTTAATAACCATCTCTGTTCTCCTGATAATTTGATTAGAATCCTATACGAAATACACTTTACTACATTATCAGGATAATAGTCAAGAAGCTTTCACCTGAAAGACGCTCAATTCATATAATTTATCCGGAGGTGTTTTTATGAAGGAAATTACCGTGGCTCTTGCGGGAAACCCGAACGTCGGCAAGAGCACGCTGTTCAACGCGCTTACGGGGATGAAGCAGCACACAGGAAACTGGGCAGGCAAAACAGTTTCCAGCGCACACGGCGAAAGGAAATACAAGGATTCTGTCATGCGCTTTACAGATCTTCCCGGAGCATATTCTCTTTCATCGGCTTCTCCCGATGAAAAAATCACAGGAGACTACATAAGATCCAAAACCGCTGATGTCATACTGATAGTCGCAGATGCAACATGCCTCGAAAGAAACCTTATCCTCGCACGAGATATCCTCTCTTTGGAGAGCAATGTCATCCTGTGCCTCAACATGATGGATGAGGCCGCAAAAAAAGACATATACATAGATACCGCCAAGCTTTCCGCTATGCTTGGAGCGAAGATCATCCCCATGTCCGCCCGCTCAAAAAAAGGACTTGAAACGCTCCTTGAATGCCTGTACAGCTTTTCACCGCAGTATGTTCCCAAAAGCAATGTCCTTCATACTCCTTCCGAAATATATAAGGAATGTGTATCTCACGGCAGCAGCTCTCCCCACGCCTTTGACAGAAAGCTGGATAAAATAGTCACGTCTCGGCGTTTCGGATATCCTGCAATGCTGATGCTCCTCCTCTTAGTGTTCTGGCTGACTATGGTCGGAGCAAATTATCCTTCCGAGCTGCTTTCTTCTCTATTCGCCCGTGCAGATAATATAATCAGAAGTTTTCTGTACGAAATTTCACTGCCGCCCGGAGCAGTATCTTTTTTGATGGACGGGATATACAAAACTCTTTCATGGGTCATATCCGTAATGCTTCCTCCGATGGCTATATTTTTCCCTCTCTTTACCCTGCTCGAAGACTTCGGTTATCTTCCGCGCATAGCATTCAACCTCGACGGGATATTCAGAAAATGCGGCGCGCACGGGAAACAAGCCCTTACCATGTGCATGGGCTTCGGATGCAACGCCTGCGGAGTAACAGGATGCCGTATAATAGAATCTCCCAGGGAACGTCTTATCGCCGTCATCACCAACAGTCTGGTCCCGTGCAACGGAAGGTTTCCGCTTCTTATTGCTATGATACTGATTTTTTTCGTCCCGGGTCTTAAAGCCGCCAAAACTCCTGCCGCAGGAGCGCTTATGAGCCTTGTTATCATATCAGGCATCGCAGCGACATTTTTAGTTTCTAAAATTCTGTCGTGCACGCTGCTCAAGGGATTTCCATCTTCCTTTGTTCTGGAACTGCCTCCGTACCGCCGTCCCAAGTTCGGCAGCGTCATACTGCGGTCTGTCCTGGACAGGACTTTGTTCGTACTGTCAAGAGCCATTGCCGTCGCGGCTCCCGCCGGAGCTTTGATCTGGCTCCTTGCCAATTTGAGTGTAAACGGCGCATCACTTTTAACTCATCTCACCGATCTCCTCGAGCCCGCAGGGAATCTGCTCGGCGTCGACGGCGTTATCCTGACTGCATTCATTCTCGGCATTCCCGCCAATGAAACAGTAATGCCGATCATGCTCATGTGCTACATGTCGCAGAACTCTCTCACTGAATACGCAAGTCTCACCCAGCTCGGAAATATCCTCTCAGACTGCGGATGGACTGCTCAGACAGCTCTCTGCGTTGTAATCCTTTGCCTTTTTCATTTTCCATGCGCCACTACACTGCTGACAATAAAAAAAGAAACGGGCAGTCTTAAATGGACCGTCGTTTCCTTTGTCATTCCTGCTGTGCTGGGATGCGGGCTATGCATTTCAATAAATCTTTTATTTACTGATATCATGTAATCGGATTTCATAGCAACATCCTCGATGCATTTTACAGCACGCTTTTTCGTTATCTATGTATCGTAACTTTGCCTTCATCACTTGATTTTATTACTTTCCTGCTCTTCAACTTTACTTAGTTCATTATAAAAGCACTTCAACTCATACCAATATCCTTCCCCTGAATTATCAGATAAATTATCACATATGTTTTCATAATCCTTTATTCCTTCCTTTATAACCGTCTCAAATATTTTTCTCCCAAACGTTTCATACATTTATATCACTTCATTTCTTCATATATTTTCTCATTTACAAATGATAAATTCCCCTCTCTCTTCTGAGCCTCTCTTAAAAAAATTGCACGCATCATTTTCATTGTCAAATTTTTTATATTCGTTTCGTCCTCCTCACTCCCTCATTTATTGAATACCACCCTTCAAGCACATTTAACTTTCTTAATTCTATCCTTAATTCTGATTCTGTCATTTTTACCTTCCTATTTATTTCTCCACTGACATAATTACTCTATACCGAGCACCTCTACGTATATCTAAATTTATCTTTCTCAGTATAGAACGGATTTTGACTGTCCATCTGTTTCTTTTTAGCTACAATGCCATAGTCGGCCTTATAATTACTTATTTAATATTCCATAAACCTCATCCAAATATTTTCTCATCAAAC
>UQNP01000031.1 GCA_900542385.1 uncultured Eubacterium sp. | reverse complement strand
ATTTTCTCTATATTATATATTAAACTAACTCGAAAATAAAGCAAAAGAAAGGAACCGATGCCGGTTCCTTTCAATTATCAACACTTTATAAATTACTGTCTATTTTTCCTGTTCTTCCTGATGCTCCGCTATTATCTTCTGCGCTATCTGTGCAGGTACCTCCTCATATCTTTCAAAACTCATAGTAAAGCTGCCTCTCGCCTGAGTCATGGATCTAAGCACTATGGCATAATCAAAGAGCTCAGCCTGAGGTGCTTCAGCCATCAGCTTCTGTCCGCCTCCGGCTAAAGGCTCCATACCAAGGATCTTTCCTCTTCTCTTATTCATATCGCCCATAACGTCACCCATATATTCATCAGGAACGACTATCTCCAGTTTCATAACAGGCTCAAGCAGACAAGGCTTTGCTTCCGAAATACCCTTCTTGAATGCCAGTGAAGCTGCGATCTTGAACGCCATTTCATTGGAATCGACATCGTGATAAGATCCGTCATAAAGTACAGCTTTGATATTTACTACCTTGCATCCTGCAAGAGGTCCCTTTTCCATAGATTCTTTCAAACCTTTTTCAACGGCAGGAACATAGTTCTTCGGTATAGCTCCTCCGAACAGCTCTTCCGAGAATTCAAACTCTTCCTGCGAAGGGGAGAATCTTATATGAACGTCTCCGTACTGACCTGCTCCTCCGGACTGTTTCTTATGTTTTCCCTGTACATCCGAAGTACCTTTTATCGTCTCTCTGTAAGCTATTTTCTGAGGAACGGTTACTACATCTACGCCGAACTTGTCCTTGAGTTTTGCCATTATTATATTGAGCTGGATCTCTCCCTGTCCTCCAAGAAGCATCTGATGAGTCTCAACGTTTCTGTCGAGCTTGAAGGATGGATCTTCCTCCATCAGCTTATGGAGTCCGGTACCTACTTTTTCATCGTCGCCCTTGTCCGCAGGCTCTACTGCTATATACAGGGACGGCTCAGGGAACTCTACAGGAGGGAACTTGATTATATTGCCCTTTTCGCAGAGAGTATCTCCGGTCTTTGTGAACTGAAGCTTAGCTATAGCAACTATATCTCCTGCTTCCACTGCAGGTGCGTCTTCCTGAGTCTTTCCTCTCATGAAGAACATGGAACCCAGTTTTTCAGCCTTTTCAGCTCTTGCATTGTATATTTCCTGACCTCCTTTGAGCGTTCCGGAAATCACTTTTGCAAGGGATATCTTTCCGAGGAACGGGTCTGCGATAGTTTTAAATACAAAAGCAGCAGGCTTTCCTGAAGCATCTACTTTTACTTTTATAGCCTCGCCAGAATCATTCTCAGCATCATACTCCTCATGATCCGTTGCTTTAGGCACCAGGTCTATAAATTTGGCAAGCGCATCCTCTACACCGTCTCCTGTCATTGCCGAACATGACATTACCGGCACGATATCTCCTGCGCCTATACCATGGGAAAGACCTCTGTTGAATTCTTCATCGGTAAACTCTTCTCCCGAAAAGAATTTTTCCATCAGTTCTTCATCGGTCTCAGCTATTGCTTCCGTCAGTGCATCCTTATCATCCAGAGTAACTACGGAAGTTCCGAATTTACTCTTAAGTTCATCTATGACTTCTTCAACATTTACGTTTTCCTTATCCGTTTTATTTATGAGAAAGAACTTAGGAATATTGAAATGCTTGCATGAATTCCAGGCTTTTTCAGTTCCGACCTGTACTCCTGATGAAGCGTCTACAACTATTGCCGCAGCTTCAACAGCTCTGAGCGCAGAATTCACTTCTCCGACGAAGTCGAAAAATCCCGGTGTATCAACGAAGTTTATCTTCACATTTTTATATTCAACAGGCACAAGTGAAGTGCTTATGGAATAACCCTTCTCAATCTCCATCTTGTCGTAGTCGGAAACTGTATTTCCGTCTTCAACCTTTCCAAGTCTGCTTATAACTCCCGTAGCCAGCAGAGCAGCTTCAAGAAATGTAGTCTTTCCACAGCCTCCATGTCCAACAAGTGCAACGTTTCTGATACTTTCACTTTTATAGCCCTTCATCTAACGAGACCTCCCTAATTTTTTTGTAACGATATTGATATTATATCATTGTAAATTAGTTATTACAATACAATTAAATTCCAATATTCTGACATTCTGAATAATTTTCAAATTCGCAAAAAAATGACCTGCGGTAAATTCACGCAGGTCATTGATTATCTGTTTCAGCTTTTTAATTCGAGAGCTTTCTTAGGACAGCTTTCCGCACATATGCCGCATTCTATACATTTGTCTTCTGTCAGCTTCCAGGTCTTTTCTTTCCTATCTACTTCGAGAGCGTTCTCGGGACATTTCTTCGCACATATCGTGCAGTAAATACATTTTTCTTCTATTAAAACAGGTTTCCCACCGCTCTTGCCCTCAGCTTCTTCCGTCTCTGGTTTCGTGAAAGTTTCGCTGGTTTTTTCAACGTCCGGAGCCGTGTAATCCTTCTCCATTATCAGGCACTTCTTAGGACACGCTCTCACGCAGCTTTCACACTGCACGCAGTCAAAATACTTTATTGTCCATGTACCGGCTTTTTTCTCAACTTTGATCGCCTGTGACGGACATGCTCTTTCGCAGAGTCCGCACAATATACAGTCTTCTACGCGTATCCCTACATGTCCTCTGAATTTATCCGGATATTCCACCGGTACAAACGGATATTGTGTTGTAGCCGGTTTTCGGAAAAGATTTCTAAGCATCCTTCCTCCCAGCGTGAATACTTTTATCTTACTTTTCGCCATATTCTGCCTCCTATCTCTCCGTACAGCTTATGCACGGGTCAATGGTAAGAATGAGGGTTGGCACGTCTGCAAGCTGAGACCCTTTCAGCGTTTCGATCATCGGAGCTATATTGCTCGTAGTCGGTGTTCTCAGACGGAAACGTTCAAGATATTTTGTTCCGTTCCCTTTTATATAATATATCGCCTCGCCTCTCGGCTGTTCTATACGCATGAAAAACTCACCCTCAGGATTTCCTTTTACAGGTACTGAAACAGGTCCTTCAGGGATTTTACCTATCGCTTCCTCTATTATTTCAAAGGACTGAAGTATTTCTTTAAGACGCACTTCACATCTCGCATATGAGTCTCCGTCCCTGGATACTATCGGCTCAACGGTAAGGTCCTTATAAGCAGCAAAACCAAGAAGCCTTGTATCGTATTCGACTCCGCTGGCTCTGAGCATAGGTCCTACCGCTCCCAGTGCGATCGCATCTTCCTTGCTCAGTACTCCGGTGTCCTTCATACGGCTCTGAACTGTATAGTCATAGAGGAAAGTATTGATTATAGGCTTAAGCTCAGCATCTATATCTTTTACTGAACGTAAAACTTCATTCAGCATAGCGGAATTGATGTCTCTGTTCACTCCGCCTACGCAGTTGGCCGAGTGGATGACTCTCCCGCCTGTAGTCTTGTCAAACATGTCCAGTATCTTTTCACGAAGGCGCCAGCTCTCCATAAACAGACTTTCAAATCCTATGGCATCTGCCAGAAGTCCAAGCCAGAGCAGATGACTGTGCACCCTGCTCATTTCGAGCCATATAGTTCTCAGATATTTAGCTCTGTCGGGCACTTCTATACCCATGACCTGCTCTACTGTTTCACAGTATCCAAGTCCATGTCCGCAGCTGCATATGCCGCATACACGTTCTGCAATATATACATACTGTTTAAAATCTCTTTTTTCTACCAGTTTTTCAAGTCCTCTGTGGATATATCCGATACTTGGGATCGCTCCCACCACCGTTTCATCTTCCAGTACAAGATCAAGATGAACAGGTTCCGGCAGTACCGGGTGCTGAGGACCAAAAGGTACGATACTTTTCTTTGCCATATTTCCTACTCCTTACTTCTTAAACGGTGTCTTCTCATCTATCCGGTACAGTTTGTCACCATAATCCACATGGATATCAGTGATCTTAACTCCGAAAAGCTCCGCAGCCTCGTTTTCCTGCAGGAAAGCACACGGATACATCTGTGTGATACTCGGAACTTCCTCCTCTTCTTTCAGATCCAGCCTGATAGTCACCATATCGTAATCTTTACAGAAGGAATAGCTCATCTCATATCCGCCTTCAACTGAAACGGCGCAGATCTGAACAAGTCTCCAGTTTTCTGTCTTCATATTCATAATGGCTGAAAAGAATTCTTCCTTCGCGACTTTTTTTATCTCACTTTGATATGCCATCTTCATTACCTCCTGCCGTTTTCATCGCTTCACGCTTTTCATCCAGTATACTGAGAGCACGAACCACGCCGTCAATGATAGCTTCCGGTCTGGCCGCACATCCGGGTACATATACATCCACCGGTACAACGGTATCTATACCGCCGCTTATATTGTAACATTCCTTGAATACGCCTCCCGTACATGCGCATATGCCTACGGCAACTACGACTTTAGGCTCTGCCATCTGACTATAGAGCTGTTTTGCAACACTTTCCGTCTGACTGTTGACGCCTCCGGTGATCAGAAGTATATCCGCCTGAAAAGGATCTCCAACATTTATGATACCAAATCTTTCAATATCGTATTTAGGTGTCAAACAGTCCAGTACCTCTATGTCGCATCCATTGCAGCTACTGGCATCGTAATGCAGCAGCCATGGTGATTTTGATACTTTTTTCATACTTCTCCTCCTTACTTGATCAACATCAGAATCAGTATGTTAATTCCTCCGGCTATCAGAGTAACTATCCAACAGCTTTGAAGGAGCAGATTCCATTTTACACGCGCAGCAACATTGTCGAACAATATCTCCAGGAAATAGAACACCAGACATAATACGATAGCAATTATCCAACTGTACCATTCGCCGTTCACAAAGAACAAGCCGAAAATCGCTAAAAGCAGTATATTTTCATAATACTCAGCTATATCGACTATAGCTAGGGTCGTTCCCGACATTTCCGTAGTGATACCCTTTACTATCTCCTGATGCGCATGATGGCTCGTCGCCAGGTCAAACGGCGATTTTCGGAATTTTATCGTAGCTATGAACATGAAGCCTATAAGCAGTCCAGGCATACATACTACTGCGCTGAAATCGCTCTGTATTATATCAGATATATAAAATGATCCCGTTGTAAGATAAAATCCCATAGCCACAAGCAGCGTTATAGGCTCATATGCCATAGTCAGCAGCGTTTCCCTGTTTGCACCTATATTGGCATAAGGCGATGAGCTGCACGCTGCCGCTATAATAAGAAATATATCTGCGGTACTTAGCACGAACAGCATCATAAGTATATCAGCACCTGCAAACAGCATAGCACCCACGATCATAATAACTACAAGATAGCTTAGCGCCAGCACCAGCTGTGCATTATTTACAGCAATATTTTCTTTTGAAAACAATTTCCCAAGATCATAAAACGGCTGAAGCAGCTTAGGTCCTTTCCTGCACTGCATCCTTGCACTTATGATACGGTCGATACCGTCAAGCAGACATCCGAGTATAGGTGCAAATATCAGATATGCTAATACTAAAATCACATTCATCATAATACGGCACCTCCTATTACGATACAGAATACTGCTATCAATCCTACCGTCGCTATTATGATCGATGGATTAAACAGCCTTTCAAAACTCATATACCAGTTGCTCAGACTCATTCGCTCCTTTTCTCCGAAGCTGTTCGTAAAGTTTCTGTTATCCCCTTCGTTAGCTCCGCCCATATACAAAAGCACGATCTTTCTGTGCGCCCTTTTCGCATTCTTGCTGATAAACCACATAATAAGAGGTATGAAGAGTATCGCTACAAGCATGAGCGCCATGGTTGCGAGTACATTCATAGACAAAACATTTGTCGAATTTCCAAAGAGATCATGAACTATCGGATCAACCATCATATCCGCAACAAACGGTAAGAACAGACATATGAGCAGCATGCAGGTAGCATGGAAGAACATGGATATATATTCATCTGCTTTAGTCTTGTCCTCTTCAATCTTTTCAGGTTCATAATGGGCCAGAAGTTTAGCGAGCCACTTTGTCCAATAAAACATCGTAGCGGCGCTTCCGTATGCGATAAACAACACAAGAAGGAAATTTCCAGAATCAGCGAAAGCCTTAAAAGCTCCCCACTTTGAAATCAACATTCCAAACGGTGCAAGGTACATCCCCACGATACCTATTCCCATTATATATGCAAGTCTCGGCAATTTCATTATGAGTCCGTGCATATCCTCTATATCACGGGAACCCATCGAGTTTTCCGTAGCTCCTACAGACTGGAACAGCATCGATTTGCTTACTGCATGGAATATCATAAGGAATACTGCCGCCCAGATAGTCTCCTCAACACCGATACCGGCACATCCAACTATCAATCCAAGATTGGCAACTGTGGAAAGTGCAAGTACTTTCTTAGCATCGCTCTGCGAAATAGCTATGACGCTGGCTGCAATGAACGTAAACCCGCCTATGCACGATACGAGGAGTCCCGTCAGATTTCCATTAAGCGCCGGAGATATCCTTATAAGCAGATAAACGCCGGCTTTTACCATCGTAGCACTGTGGAGCAGCGCACTTGACGGAGTAGGCGCGACCATAGCTCCAAGGAGCCATTTTGAAAACGGAAGCTGAGCGGATTTTGTAAGTCCTGCAAGAGCAAGACATATAAGCGGCAGCCCTGCGCCGACACTTACAACATCAACAAGCTGAACAGTTCCGTATACGTTTGCCATCCATATAGTGCCTACAACGAAACCCAGGCCGCCGAGCAAATTCATCCATAAGGCGCGGAAGCTGTTCGTGATCGCTTCGTCCGTCCTGGTGTAACCGATCATCAGGAAGGATATAACGCTCGTTATCTCCCAGAAGAAATACATCCAAATCAGGTTCTGAGATAGAACCAGTCCAAACATCGCCGCCAAAAACAGAAACAGCATCGAAAAGAAAAACGGCTGTCTGTCTTTAACATCCTTGTGATGCTTGTGGTACCCCTTCATATATCCTACAGTGTATATGCATATGAATCCCCCCACAAATGCAACTATGAGACACATAAGGATACTGAGCCAGTCGATCGTCATATGCGGACCTTCTGCAATGTCTACCGTAAACTCCGTATAAAGCATAAGCACAGTTTGAACGATAGAAAGCAAAAGAGGAAGAATCTTTTTATACTTTATGCTCAAATACACGATGAGGCACATAAGAAAGATGTCTCCCGCAGCGATAACATGATCGACCGTTTCCGTGGATTCGTACAGCATCTGCGTTTCAGAGCCGTCCATGATCCACTGAACCATCAAAATAACCGTCAATAACATTACAATTCCGGAACCCGCGTACACCAAAATCCCTCTAAGCCTGCTTTCCTGTCGCATGAAAGGGAATATCAGCGCAACCAGCACTGGAATACCGATTAGAAATGGTATAATCGTCATAAGAATTCGCCCTTCCTCTCTGGTATTATAAATAATAATTCCTTGTACAAAATTGTGTACATATATATATTTATTTGCTCTTATAATTTAATCCTTATTTGTGAATTTTGCAACAACAAAAGTAAATAAATTCAGAAAAATTTTTTTACTCTTTCTTTTTACTCCTATATTGTGTAGAATTAAATCGTCCAAACACATTGAAACTTCAAATAATGCAAGGACAATCAAGTTTTCTGAGAGGAGATACACACATGCACGAGCTCAGCATTACGGAAAATTTGCTTAAACACTGTTTGAGTGAAGCAGAAAAGCAAAACGCAATAAAAATAAAAACGATCAAAATATGCGTGGGACAGCTTCGAGGCATAGTACCAGACTGCATACAGGTATATCTTGATATGCTTTCAGAAGGAACTATTGCCGAAGGCGCTCAGATAGAAGCCGAATTTCCTCCCGTAAAAGTCAGATGCAGGGACTGCGGGCTTGAAAGCGAGATCACGCCCCGCAGCCTTAAATGCCCGGACTGCGGCAGTCTTAAGCTGGAACTTCTCTCCGGAAAAGAATTTTATATAAAAAGCATGGAGGTCGAATAAATACAATGGAAATAAAAGTACTTCATCAGATAATGGACTGGAACGAAGACGTAAGCCAGGAAGTAAAAGACAGACTTAAGGAAAACAAAATCTGCCTCATAAATATAATGGGAAGCCCCGGAGCAGGCAAGACTACGCTCATAACATCTCTGATAGTAGCTTTACGGGAGCAGCTGCGTATAGGAGTTATCGAAGGCGACATTGCAGGACAGGTCGATGCAGAAAGGATCGCCCAGCTTGGCATACCTACCGTCCAGCTTAACACCGACGGAGCATGCCATATCGAGGCCATGAGTATCCGTGAAATCATTAACGACCTTCCGCTGGATGACCTTGATATCATATTCGTTGAAAACATAGGAAATCTCGTCTGCCCTGCTGAATTCAGAATAGGAGAAACACTGAGGATAACTCTTCTCAGTATTCCTGAAGGAGACGATAAAGTGGAAAAATATCCGCTCATGTTTACAGATACTGACTGTCTCGTGCTGAACAAATACGACATGCTTACGCATTTCGATTTCAACGAAGAGAGAGTGGTTTCAAACTATCATACCGTCAATCCCGATGCTCCGCTGTTCTGCGTAAGCAGCCGAAGCAAAGAGGGCATATCTGAGCTTGCCGAATTCATATCACAGAAAATTTCAGACTCATTTGACGAAAAATAAAATGGAAAACAAAAACTGAAAGCTATGAAAGAAAACATCACGCGCATACGTCTTACCGTTGACGGAATAGTCCAGGGTGTGGGATTCAGACCATTCCTCCATCGCCTTGCAGAAAAGCACGGCATTGCAGGATGGGTGCGCAATACATCTGAGGGACTCGAAGGAGAGCTTGAAGGGAACCGCTCCACAATAGAACTTTTTTTAAAAGAGCTGAACGATTCTCCTCCGCCTCTGGCTTTGATAGAAAATATCAAAACGTTCCCATGCCAGTCTATTGACGATATGCGGACAAATCAGCATAAAAAATTCATAATAAAAGAAAGCCGTACAGGCGAGGGACATACTCTCGTATCTCCCGATATCTCCATATGTCCCGACTGTGCTAAAGAGCTGTATGATCCCTCAGACCGCAGATACAGGTACCCCTTTATAAATTGTACCAACTGCGGACCTCGTTATACGATAATAAAATCACTTCCCTATGACAGATCACGGACGGTGATGGATCAATTTCCCATGTGCCGCGACTGTGAAAAGGAGTATAACGACATAAACGATCGCAGATATCACGCTCAGCCTGACTGCTGCGATAACTGCGGACCGCACGTTTTCTATACAGACGGAAAAGAAATCGATGCCTTCATATCAGATACAGGATCTTCATCAGAAAGCCAGGATGATCCTTTCCGCAGATCACAGGAACTCCTGTCCGCCGGAGGCATTCTGGCAGTTAAAGGCATAGGAGGTATCCACCTTGCATGCGATGCATACAACGAAAATGCCGTAAAAAGACTCAGAGAAAGAAAACATCGCCCGGAAAAGCCTCTCGCTGTAATGTGCTTCTCTTTGGAAGCCGCAAAAAGAATATGCCGGATCACCTGCAAAGAGGAACGGCTGCTTACGAGTCCTGAACGTCCGATAATACTTCTTGCAAAAATAGATACGAAAAATTTTGCGCAGCTCAGCTTCAGTCCGAGAATAGGCGTGATGCTTCCTTATACACCTCTGCACATGCTTCTTCTGGACGGCAGGTACGATGGACCGGATACCGTTGTAATGACCAGCGGCAACCCTTCCGGATGTCCTGTGCTTACGAAAAACGATGAAGCGCTTCAAATATTTGAAAATGTAGCGGACGGATTTCTTCTCCACGACCGCGATATACAAAACAGATGCGATGATTCTCTGATCATGGAATGGCAGGGAAATCCGTACTTCCTGCGTAAAAGCCGCGGATATGCGCCGCGTCCCATAAAGATCGCTACGGATGCAGACGGGATATTTGCAATGGGCGCAGAGTTAAAAGCATCTTTCGCCTTAGGGCGCGGAAAGGAGATTTTCATAAGTCCCTATATAGGAGATCTCAAAAATGCCGAAACGGCTTCGCATTATACGCAGACACTGAAAACATATACGGATCTGTTCAAACTCAAACCTTCTGTTTTTGTCTGCGATACACATCCCGATTATATATCAAGCCGTTATGCAAAAAAGCAAGCCTCTGAACATGGTATCCCTTTAGTCACAGTGCAGCATCACTGGGCACACATGACGTCATGTATGGCTGACAACGGCCTTGATGAACAGTGTTTCGGCATAATCTGGGACGGTACCGGACTCGGCAGTGACGGCAGCATATGGGGAGGCGAGTTTCTTTCAGGCGGATTCGAAAAATTTACGCGCACCGGATCGATACGTCCCATACGCCTTGCCGGAGGAGACCGGGCAGTATATGAAATAGAACGAATAGCTTTTGCACTTCTTAAAGATGCGGGTATGGATGCAAGATCATTCATACCTATGAATGACGAAAGGTTCAAAGCTCTCAGCATACTTACAGATTCAGACATTACTCCAAAGGCATCCAGTATAGGCAGACTTTTCGACGGCATATCCTCCCTTCTGCTCAGACGAGCTTCCATAAATTATGAAGGCGAAGGCGCTGCTCTTCTCGAAGCTATGTCTCCTTCTGAAACCCCGGAAGCATCTCTTCATCAGATGGAGAATATGTCATACACGATATCTTTTTACAGTGAAGAAACAGAAGATACCGCACTGCGCATATTTGACACAAGACCTATGATACGCGAAATCGCAGAAGATATAAAAAAAGGCATACCGGAAGGCGAAACAGCAAGAAGGTTCATGTCAACTTTATGCCTTATGGCACTGAAACAATGCCTCTTCCTGAACAGGGACCAGCTTCCCGTCGTACTTTCAGGCGGAGTATTTCAAAACCGTTTTCTCTTATCAGGGATAACTTCTCTTCTTACAGAAAGCGGTTTCAGAGTATATACTCACAGACGAGTATCACCCGGTGATGAAGGAATATGTCTCGGGCAGCTCGCTGTAGCTCAAAAAAAAAGGAGTGATCTAATATGTGTTTAGCAATGCCAATGAAAATAAAGACCATAGAGGGAAATACAGCGGTATGTGAAGCCGGAGGTCTTACACAGTCCATCCGTACAGATTTCATTGAAAACGCTTCTCCCGGAGATTATGTAATGGTCCACGCAGGATTCGCCATAGAAAAAATGTCCGAAGCTGAAGCTGAAGAAAATCTGGGTTTCCTGGAGGAAATAAAAAATGCTCTTTGAAAATGAATTCAAAAATCCAAAGGATGCGCCTGAAATTCTCGAAAAAATAGAAAAATATGCTCCGAAAACCGGAGAAATACGTATCATGGAAATATGCGGCACTCATACCATGGCCATTGCACGAAGCGGTCTTAAGAGCGTACTGCCGCCATCGGTAAAGCTCCTTTCAGGCCCCGGATGTCCCGTATGTGTAACTCCCGCCGGCATGATAGACTCTATCCTCAAGCTGTCACAGCGGGACAATATCCTCATAGCAAGTTACGGAGACCTGCTGAGAGTGCCCGGATCAAAACACGGCGATAATCTGCTGACACGCAAATCTCTGGGAGCAAAAGTGGAATCGGTCTATTCACCAATCGACGCGCTGAAACTCGCATACGACAACCCTGATCTTGAGATCGTATTCCTCGGCGTAGGATTTGAAACTACGGCGCCCGGCACAGCAGCCTGCATACTTGATGCCGCTGAAAAAAATACGAATAATTTTTCTGTGCTGTGTATGCTCAAAAAAACCGAGCCTGCACTTCGAGCTCTTATTGAAGCTCCGGATTTTGCCGTAGACGGATTTATATGCCCCGGTCACGTGGCCGCCATAACCGGATCTGAATACTTTTCTTTTCTTCCTGATGAATACGGACTTCCTGCTGTGGTCAGCGGATTCGATGCCGCAGATCTCCTCGGATCTGTTCTTGAACTGACAAGAATGCTCGCATCAGAAAAGGCCGAACTCATAAACGAATACACACGTTTAGTACGCCCGCAGGGAAATCCTGCTGCGCTTAAACTCATTGATTCCGTTTTCACCGGCGCTGTATCCGACTGGCGCGGTCTCGGAAAAATAGGGAACAGCGGTTATGATATAAAGGAAGAATACAGCAGATGGGATGCAGTCAAAAAATTTTCTATCGTTCCTCCTGAGGAAAAAGAAATACCGGGATGCCTTTGTGCCGAAATCATCAGAGGTATATCAGCTCCCGCAAAATGTACTCTCTTCGGAAGATCCTGCACCCCTGAAAATCCTGTGGGTCCATGTATGGTTTCCGGCGAAGGCGCCTGCGCCGCAGCTTACCAGTACGGAAATCACTGAATCATATCTTTTTGCGGTATGCGGCATCAGATAACCTAAACTAAAGAAAGGTAGTATGGCAATCATGAACGATAAAATCACGCTTGATTACGGAAGCGGAGGGCTTAAAACTTCCGAACTCATAGAAACCTTGCTTCTTCCTGCATTCAGCAGCCCGGAGCTTTCCGCCCTCGGAGACGGCGCTGTGCTGTCAGGTCCTGAGAGAGCTGACGGCAAACTCGTTTTCTCAACTGACAGCTTTGTCGTCACCCCGTGGAAATTCCCCGGAGGCGATATAGGAAAGCTTTCAGTATGCGGAACCGTAAACGATCTGTGTATGGCAGGAGGAATCCCCAAATATCTGAGTCTTTCATTCATAATCGAAGAAGGCTTTTTATTTTCCGATCTTGAGCAGATAGTATCTTCCATCGCCGCAGAAGCAAAAAAATGCGGCGTATCCATCGTAACAGGTGATACAAAAGTGGTTGAGTCCGGTAAAGGCGACGGTATATACATCAACACCGCCGGCATAGGTTTCCTCCGCGCAGCTATGCCAGGAAAGGATGGCATAAAGCCCGGGGATGCAGTGATACTCAGTGGCAGCGCCGGATGTCACGGAGCTGCTGTCATGATGAGCAGGAACGGACTTCTTGCAGAGGACAGTCCTCTCATCTCTGACTGTGCGCCTCTTCACCGTATTTCAGCTGCTGTCCTCGACGCCGCACCCAGCGCAATACGCGTGCTGCGCGATCCTACACGAGGCGGAATAGCCACTACTCTGAATGAATTCACCGAAGGAATGCCCTTCTCCATCGAGCTTTTACAAAACCAGATCCCGGTGGATCCCGCTGTGGAAGCAGCATGTGATATGCTTGGACTTGACGCATTGTACTGCGCATGCGAAGGCCGTATGCTGATAATATGCGATACCGATAAATCCAATGACATACTCGCTGCTATGAAAGCGCTTCCCGAGGGAAAAGACGCTGCTGTGATCGGTACAGTCACACAGGATATGCCCGGAGAGGTCCTGCTTAAAACATCCATCGGCGGACACCGAATACTTCCGAAGCTGACCGGACAGCAGCTTCCAAGGATATGCTGATAATACCGGCTGATGATAATGCTGATACTGAAAAAGGGCTGATACATCATATATTTACTGATGCTTCAGCCCTTTCTTTACACTTCAAATAAAATATTCTCTATTTATGTTTATACCCCGTGTACATAGTCATAACAAAACATGCAACTGTGGCCCATGCCCAAAACTTATGATTTTTCATAGCTGTATCGCCTCCTTTAGCGAAAAGTATATCATGGGCTTGAGTTAGTGTCAACTAAATACTTTTACTGTCTTTCCTACGCCATATCACCAACAGCACCAACGCTGCCATCAGCGCCGCTATTGCTACAGCCGCAATAACTGCTATATTGAAATCATCTCCAGTCTCAGTGCCTGTTACTTTATCGGCATTGCCGACGCCGTTGGTCACATCTGTATTGCTGTTGCCCAAATCATTTCCGCTGCCCTCTGATCCTGACTGATCTCCCGTATCAGAACCGTTGTTTCCGCCTCCGATCTGAGGATTTTCGGATATCCTGACATCAGTCATATCGTAAAGTGAATTTTCACCGCTTAAAAACCTGTAGTATGCGGCCATACCGTAATATCCCTGTTTCGTCGCATATGAATTCGGCGCAGGGTCATCGCCGTAGCGGTATCCGCCTCCTTCAGCCGCCAGAGAATTCATTCCGTCTATTACGGAATTTCCGTTCTTTTTAAATCTCTGATCGCCGTCAACGTCAACACCGAGAGCTGTAAGTGCAACTATCACCTCTGCTGTGGATGAAGCATTTTCGCTTCCCCATGATTCGAAAGCTCCGCTTTCTTTCTGGATGCCGGAAAGTCTTTCAAGAGTCCTGTCACACGCTGCTTTCACATCGCTGCTGCTGTCATAATAAGGCGCCAGCGCCTGAAGCACCATAGCACTCATGTCCACATCGGCTTCCTTTGAAGCAGTGTCGTAATTCCATCCTCCCGATTTATTCCCGTCTTCATCGGTTATTTCCGCGTCAAGGAGATAGGATACGAGCGCTTGCCTTGTAGTCTGTTTTGAGCTTTTCTTGTTCGTATCGCCGCTCTCAAGCTCAGGTATATCGTAATCGTGAGAATCGTACGCTATCAGCGTATATGCCGCCGCATTTACGCCTGACTGGGTTGCAAAGTCGAGATCGCTCAAATGCTCAAGGAGATTTTCTCCGTTTACGTCCGTCACATCCCATCCGGCAGAAGTCAGCCCGATTATCGTTCTGGCATAATCCGTTGCATACAGCCTCTCTTCAGAATCGAGGTAATTTACAACTCTGCTGTAATACTCTTTCTTCTGCTCATCCGTCAGTTTACCGCTTCTGGCAAGCCCCATGACCATCCAGTCATCGTATTCCGGCTCGAGCACAGAGCTTATGTACGAAGCAGTCTCTTCAAAAATCTTATCCGCATCTTTGACGTTCTGCGGCAGTTCTTTTACATTTATCGTGATGGATTTATTGACTGCAGCAGGATTTTCCTTTGAATATATCTGCAAAAGAACAAGTCCTGCCTTTTTCCCTGTCACATACCCGTCGCCCGCTTCTATTTCACCCGATATCGGCGTTACTTCATATGTGACTTCCTGAGATGCACCCTCAGGCATGACTCTGTAATTTATCTTAGTCTTCTTTCCTACGTATACATTTCCAATATCTTCGACCTCGATGCTCTCAGGCGCGATATCCCCGTTTATCGCGGAAGATAAAGATTTAGCCGTATTCTGCAGGCTTTCCGTGGGACTTCCCGGTCCCCATAAACCCGTTCCCTTATCCTGGAAATACAATGCCCACAATCCTCCGGACTCATCGTCTATCTGCGATTTGATTTTTTTCGCATCGGCAATCGCTTTATCGAGAGCTTTTCGCTGGGCTTCCGTAAAATCTTTCGCATCAAGGCTTTCCGCTTTTTCTATATTCTCTTTCACATCATTGTAAGCATCTACAAAATCCCAGTCGTATGCACCACCGTCCTTATACGCCAGCTGATATCTGAAATTTATTTCTGCGTCTTTATCAAGCTTATAATCGGCAGCTCCTACGCCTGCTGTTTCACCGTCCACCGAGTATATCCAGCCTGCCCAGGTATAGTTATACGGTGATGTGGGGATATCTTCAAATCCCAGGAGCTCGCCGACTCCTTCAAGAGCATTGCCAAGTCCGTATATCTTGGATATATATTTGCTTGTTTCATCCGCCTCTATAACATCTCCATGCTCTTCTTCCGCTTTCAGTACAGCATCGTATACTGTGCTGTTCTTCGGCATCTCGACGGTTATGTCCTCCATATCCGCATCAAAGGTAAGTTCTTTCAAAGCTTCTTCAGTCCCGATGGAGCTGCAGTCAAAGCTCATGGTGACTTTCACTGTACCGCCAGCGGCAGACTCTGCTGCACTTACCATATCTGCGCCGTTAAAGGTGAAAACCCCTGCGGCGATCACAAACGCTGCCGCTGCGGACAGCCATCTTTTTAATTTCTTCTTCATATACCTAAACCTCTCCATATTTTTTTCTTGCCCTTGCGATCTTTTCCGTCACAGGTACAGCAAGCAGTAAAATAAATATCATGGTGGCCGCAGCATGTACTATATTGAAGGGTACAGCAGCCGTATATACCACTAAAGCAGTTTCAAGAGACGGTTTCTCCGTCATCATCAA
>UQNP01000030.1 GCA_900542385.1 uncultured Eubacterium sp. | reverse complement strand
AAAAATGGAGGATGCCGAAGAAAAGTTTTACATAACTCCGGAAGGCAACGATGAACTTACGAAGCTTGCGGAGAGTATAAACTATTTGTCTGAATCTCAAAACGATATAATACGAAAAGAAAAAGAAATGAAAGAAAAGCGGGAGCTGTTCATAAGATCCCTGTCTCACGATATAAGAACACCTCTGACTTCAATTATAGCTTATTCGGATTTCATGATTGATAAAAAAGAGCTTTCTGAAAGCGAAATGAGAAAATATATAGAGCTGATACAGGTCAAATCTGAACAGATGAAAGTGCTTACGGACCGTTTGCTGGAAGAAAAGAATGAGAGCGGGGAGTATATAAGCAGTATGAAATTGCTGGCGGAACAGCTTGCTGACGAATGGAAGGATACGATCGAAGATAGATTCGACTGTACTGTAGAGGTGGATGGAAGTTATGATTTCGGAGGAATGGTCGATGTTTATGATTTTCGGAGAATAATAGATAACCTTGCGTCTAATGTGGAAAAGTATGCAAGTACTTCGGGAAAAGTAGAAATGTATATAACGCTTGAAAAGGATAATGATAAAAACATATTTCATATAAGACAGAAGAACAAAACGGCAAAGATCACCCCCGGTTCGGCGGAAAGCTACGGTATAGGCATCAACAGCATAAAGAAGATCGCGGAATTTTATAAAGGCAGAACGGAAGTGATCGGCGGAGAAGATCATTTTGCCATAGACATAATCCTTTTTATATAGAATCTGTATTTTTGCAAAACATCGTTATCTTTAGAATTCTTCAGAAATATATACGAAAATTCTTTATGCGGCGGTGTTATCTTAAGATCACAGAAAGGCAAGAGAGCCAAAATACAAAAGTGTAATGTGAAAATGCAGATCGCAAGATCGCAGATATGAAAAGGAGGAAAAATTATGGCACTGGGAATATTACTTATATTATTTATCGTTATGAGTTTGATAAGCATACTGGGACTTATACTCATGTATTCAGTTAAAAGTGAAGGGGCAAAAAAAGGTACTTTCTATGCGATGGCTGTATGGGGCATGATAATCGCAGTATTGGGAGCAACGAGCGCTCCGACAAACTGGATCATTTATCAGGTGCTTTCGTGGATATTCGGATTTATGGGAATCGCAGGAATACTCGTTTACATGAAATATAGATCTGAAGGAAGATGCATGCCGGCATATCTTCTGGTAACAGCTTCGGTAGTGCTGGGAATGGTTAAATCTTATATGATGATAATATAAGATGGCGAAAAACAAGAAGACGTTAGAAAAAGAGCGGCTGAAAACGTGTAAATATGAAGCCTTGTACGATATATGCACATTGTGTTAAAATATAGTAAAATTATCAAAATAGTTTTAATATTGAACAAGGTGATATAATGAGCAATGAAAAAATACTGATAGTCGATGATGAAAAGGAAATGTGCCTTCTTGTAAAGTCTTTTCTGGACAATGAGCAGTTTCAGACTTATACGGCATATGATGCGGCATCGGCCATAGAAACTCTCGATGTGATAACTCCGGATCTTATAATACTTGACGTGATGTTGCCTGATATGAGCGGTGTGGATCTTTGCCTGCAGATCAGGAACAAGGTTTCAAGTCCTATAGTATTCATGAGCTGCAAGTCGGAGGAGATCGACAAGATCATAGCGCTTTCGGTAGGAGGGGATGATTATATAACGAAACCTTTCAGTTCCGGGGAGCTGATAGCGAGAGTAAAAGCTCATTTGAGAAGAGAAAGACGTTCAAAAGGGGATATAGATAAATTTCAGATATACGAATGCAATGGATTGATTCTCGATGAAGCAGGGAGAAAAGTCACCTTGGATGGTGAGAATATAAATCTGACAGCTAAGGAGTTCGATATTTTGAATATACTGATGAAAAGTCCTAAAAGAGTTTTCAGCATGGACCAGTTGTTTGAGCTGGTCTGGAAAGAAGAAAGCCTTGCCGGAGACAGCAGAACGATAATGGTCTATATCAGTAATATCAGGAAAAAGATCGAATCGAAGGAAAAAGATATAAAATATATTTTCAATATAAGAGGAGCCGGATATAAATTCAATGATGATGTAACGGCAAGGAAAAGCTGATAAAGATAAGATGCGGGAATACGGTGCGTGATTTAAAATATCTGTAAAAAGACCGGGCGATATGAAGCCCGGTCTTTTGTTGTGTTTAAGAGTAAATTGAGTTTTCTGTGTAAATCTTGTATGTATTTCAGATCATGCTTTAAGATTTGAAAAATAATCATCGATCTCTTTCATTCTTGTTTCCTGTCTGACATGGAAAGGGCAGCGTGATTCGCAGTGTCCGCACATTACGCAGGCATCTGCTTTAACTGAAAGTTTCTCGTAATGACCTGCGGCAAGCTCATCTCCGGCGACTGACAGATCGTAGTATTTGTTGATAAGTCCGATGTCGATCCCCTGAGGACAAGGCTGGCAGTGGTTGCAGTATACGCATATACCATCGGCGTCCTGGGGTGCGAAAGTGCCTATGACGGAATAATCAGTATCTTCAGGTGAGGCATCAAGGTATCGGAGGATCTCCTTTAAGTCTTTAAGACCTCTGACTCCCGGGAGAACAGTCAGCACTGCCGGGCGGTCGAGAGCGTACTTGATGCATTGATTTTTTGTGAGGGATTTTTTGAACGGTGAAGTTTTCGCGTCGAGAAGCTGTCCTCCGCCGAAAGGTTTCATTACGGATATGCCGACGCCCGCCTGCTCGCATGCCCTGTATAAAGAAGCTCTTTTTGAAACGCTTCCTATCCCGTAGTCACCTGTCGAATAGTCATATGCAGGATTTATGCTGAACATGACCATATCGATCAGTCCTGTATCCAGAAAGCGTTTTACTATCTCGGGATTATGGGAAGAAAGTCCTATGTGACGCACAGCGCCGGAGTCTTTAAGCGACTTTATATATTTCCAGATGCTGCCGGAAAGGATGGTCTTTGCATCCTGTTCATCGTCTACACAGTGGACGAATCCCATATCGGTGTAGTCGGTACCGAGAGCATCCAGCTCTCTTTTGAAGTTGCTTTGTATTTTGTCCATATCGAGGGTCCAGCCGTATTTGCCGCTGTCGTACATGGCTCCGAAGTGCATCTGCAGATAGATTTTTTCTCTTGAGTCTTTGAAAGCTCTGCCGTATGCAGGATAGGGAGTCCATTCAGAGGCAACCATATCAAAGTAGTTTATACCGTGTTCTATTGCATAGCGGACTGTTTCTTCTATTTCTTTTTCGCCGCTTTCATGTATGTATCCCATGCCGAGTCCTATAACGCTGATAAGTTCGCCGCCATGGGGAAGTTTTCTGTATTGCATATTGTTCATATAGTCATACCTCCTGACGTGACGTATAGTTTCTTACATCATTATTTTAAGAGCTTTGAGAAAAAAATACAAATGCCTTGATCAAATAGTAAACCATAGTTTAAAGCTATACCGTGAATCTTAAACGGATTTAAGATTCTGTTAAGAAAAGTTAAGACAGAATAGAGTGACAATTAAGAAAAGAGTAATAGTATACTACTGGAATCATAATTCACACTTTGAAAGGAGAAAAAAATGAAAAATCGACTGTTAACGATCATTATCGGACTGATAGTTCCCTTTTGTGCAGTAACTGTATGCTTTCCGTTGTATAACAGAATAGAGCCTTTCGTGCTCGGATTTTCATTTAACTATTTCTGGATCTTCTTATGGCTCTTCCTTACATCCCTGTGTTTGTTCATAGCTTTTAAGATAGATCCGCTCAACAGGGAAGATGCAAAGGTTCTGGCGGATAAGAAGCTGGAAGAAGTGAAGTCGCTTATTGAAGCTGAAGAAAACGGGGAGGTGAAAAAATAATGGCAGCATTTGTGATCTTTTGTATAATATTGATCGCCTCTCTGGTGATAGCGATACTTTCAAAAAAAGGTGCGGTCAGCTCGGATATGGGTGATGTAATGACTGCGGGCGGCTCTTTCGGAGCGTTCCTCGTATTCTTTATCTCTGTAGGTGAGATATACAGTATCGGTACTATGATAGGGACGCCAGGGTCTATATACGCAAACGGAGCTACATACGGACTCTGGTTCATATGCTATATACTTTTAGCATACTGTATAGGATATTTTATGAATCCTGCCATCTGGAGAATGGGGCAGCTTTCCGGAGCTACTTCCATAGGAGATGTTATAGGATGGAGATACAACAGTAAGGGTCTGCAGGTAATAGTAGCGCTGGTTGCTATAATATTCCTGACTCCGTGGATACAGAACCAGTTCTCGGGTATGGCTATACTGTTTGAATATCTCAACATAGGTGTAAGCTTCATAGCGGCAGTAGTTATAGCTACAGCTTTAGCCTTTATATACATAGCAGTTGCCGGTATCAGAGCTCCTGCATGGGTAAGTGTAATGAAAGACATACTTCTTGTAATGTCTATAATCATAATAGGTATAGCTGCGGTAGTTAAGATGCCGGGCGGAGTTGGCGGTATCTTCCACAAAGTTGCGGAAACGAACCCTGAAAAACTTATAATATCGACGAATCCAGGTGAGACGAATGTGGAATATACCATGTCGACTATCATGTTCCAGATGCTTGGTTTTTATATGCTGCCTATTTCATTTCAGGCGCTGCTTACAAGCAAGAGCGGCAATACTTTGAGAAAGAATTCCATACTTATGCCTCTTTACATGATCATGTTCCCGTTCCTGGTAATCGCTGCGTACTATGCCGTGGCCGAGATACCTAATCTTGAGAACAGCGACTGGTCGCTGCTGGCTATAGCAGTAGATACGCTTCCGGGATGGATGATAGGTGTTATAGCAGGCGGCGGCGCTCTCACAGCGATCCTTGTAATGGCTATGTCGGCTCTCTGCGTAGGAGGTCTTTTCTCGAAGAACATCATGGGTGTCATAAAGCCTGATTTTGAAGAGAAGAAGATGGCATCTCTCGTAAGAGTAGTAACAGCAGTATTCCTGATCGTAGGCGCTATCGTAGCGCTGTATTTCCCGGCTCTGATGGCGAATGTGGTCAGCATCGCTTACGGAGGTCTTTCCCAGACATTCATCGCGGTAGTTCTTGGATTCTTCTGGAAGAAAGCCAATAAGTACGGTGTAGGAGCAGGAATAATAGCAGGTGTTGTTTCCTATGCGATAATGCAGCTTGGAATGGGCGGAGCAGCAGCGATGCCGTTTGGAGTAAATCCTGGATTCTATGCAATGGTGGTCAACCTCATAGTTACAGTGATCGCAAGCCTTGCCACTAAGACTGATGAGATCACAATGAGAAGATACGAGTATTATCAGATGACGAAAGTCGTTAAAAATAACAGACTTCTTGAAAAATAGTCTAAGGGAAGTAAGCTAAGTGTAGTTTTTTAATAAAGGGTGGATAAAAGCGAAATACTCAGTACTACCTCAATCATAAAAACGGCTGTCCGTTGATTTAACGGGCAGCCGTTTTGTTTATCACTTGTTTTTATCGGCATCGTTTTTGTCTCCCCACTTCAGTCTGTATCCCCAGAAAGTCAAGATACACAGCAGTATCCATAAAATGAAGATATAGATGTAGAGAGCGGGTATGTTCATGAACTTTAAACCGCTGTTATCGATAAGTATCACAACAGGGCAGCCCATCAGCACGAAACATGCGATTATGGAAATATACAGTATTTTTGTTTTCAATTTATATGAATGCTGCTTATTTGTCATACGAACCTCCTATAGCAGGACTGCTGCATTTTGCTTTGAAATGACATGATATAACGAAAAGCGCGGCATTACAAATAAGTCCTATAAGGCCTGAGCTCAAAGGCATGGTGAATGGATGCCAAAATGAAAGCAGGAGAGTGACGCTAAGACCGAGAAGAAGTCCGGCGAGAGCTGTATCTGCATCTGCTTTGTCCCACCATAAGGCTCCTGCTGCCGGTACGATGAGCTGCATTATTACGCAAAACGACATCAGGGTAGTGTCAAATATGGTAGTAAGGCTGCCCGATAGAAGCAGCATATATGTGAATACAGCGATAAGCAGGATGACGAGTTTTGCCATGAATACAAGATGTTTTTCGGTCGCTTTCGTGTTGAAGCAGTTTTTATACACATCCAGTATTATTATCTGCGATAGAGAGTGGAGCTGTGAATTTGCAGTGGAGAGGCAGGCGGATACGGCGCAGCATATTATGATTGACATGAGTACCGGGGGCAGATAATTTATCAGCATAGTAGGAAGTATGTAATCTACCGAGCCGTTGTAGTCTGGCTCAAGGACGAGGGCGGCGTTGCCTGCCAGCATAGGTCCGGCGTAGGCGATGGTGGAGATACACAGAAGTATCGGCATGATGTAAAAAGTTTTTTTCTCCTTTATAGCGTAGATCCTGGTCCATATCTGAGGCATCATAAGTTCGCCCATGGGCATCACGATAAGAAGAGATATCCAGAAACCGTAGCCGTTCACGCCGTTTATTTCCTCAGGAAAGTGCAGACTTTGAGGGGAAGTTTCTGAGATGGCCTTGAAAGTTTCCGATATGCCGCCTGTCATATGGATAAATATGATACCGGTAAGGAGCATACCTGTGAATATCAATATGGTGTACAGGCTGTCGGTCCATGCTACGGCGCGAAGTCCTCCCGACCATATGTATATTATCATGATGAATAAAAAGAAAAGTGTGCTTATACGCCATGGTATCAGGCTGTTCGTAGCCATTTCGATCAGGATGCCGCCTCCCATGAACTGCACTGATATGTAGGGGATAGTGAAAACTATGAGCATGACTATTATAGTTTTATTGAGTATCGGTGAGTTGTACTTATCGTTGAAAAAATCTACAGGGGTCCTGTAGTTCATGGAATTTTTTTCCTGACGCAGTTTTCTGCCGAAGATCATAAAGGCAATGCCGAACAGTGCGTTCCATCCGAGAGCGATCCAGTACACCGGCCCTTGAAAGTAGAAGGATGAGGTGGACCCCAGGAATGCGAAAGAGCTCCACCATGTGGCATATATGGTGGAAAAGGATATTGCCGTGCCTAAAGAACGGTTGCACAGAAAAAAATCGGAAACTGTGGAAACTGATCTTGTAGCGGCTGCCGAGCCGATGAGGAGCGGAACACTGGCAAAAACCAGTATGATGATTATATTTATATTGTTTTCAAACATCTCGAAAAGAGCTGATATTGACATAAAAATCATTTGTATGCTATATTCAAAAAAATGAGCGGCATACTTGTCCTTTCAGTTTGTTAGAACATTATACCACACTGGAGAAAATATGAATAAATATTTTTACATATGGATGACAAGCTGCGTATGCTATGCGCTGGGCATCGTGATGCAGGTGATGGGAGATACTACGGATATATTTTCTGTAAGATATATAGGAAGTGAGATATTCCAGCTGGGAGCTTTGCTGTGCACACTGTACGCATGCAATATTATCGAAAATATACCTCAGAATTATTTCACGCTGAAATACAGCGTGGTTTTGCTGGGGTTTTTTATAGTGTATGTATATTATTTCCCGACAGGACAGGATATATATGTGATAATGCTCATGTTCAAGATCGTGGTCGTGATAATGCTCATATATACCATAGTAGTAAAATGGGATTTTCCGATGCAGATAAAAGCAGTGTCGATACTGATACCGGGAAGCATGGGTATATATATTTCATTTTATGATTTTCTCGTTTATGGCAGCAGTATATCGCACAGGACGCTGATCATCATGGGCACAGGTATAATACTGATGATGATGCAAAATGTAAATTTTGCGTTTTTATACAGGGGACAGATAAGAAACGAGGAACGGATGAAGGGTGATTATCTGGCGAATTTCGCAGAAAATTCAGCGGATATAATATTTTATTATACGATAGTACCCTATCCGAGATTTTCCTTTGTCAGTCCTTCGTCAAAAGAACTTCTTGGTTATTCTCCTCAGGATTTTTACAATAACAATAAACTTCATGTGGAGATCACGCTTGAGGAAGATCGTCAGCTTGTGGAAGAGCTTCTCGGTGATTTCGATGGAGAATCCAAAGATTGTATCATCACAGTGGAGAGCAGGAACGGAGATATCGTCAATTTGCAGTGCCTTGTAAACAAGGAGAAGTCAAACGGAAAGACTGTGGCGGTGGAGGGGGTTTTCAGAGATGTCACTGAAAGACTTGCGGCAGAGAAGAAGATCTCGGAGAACAACAGGAACAGGCAGCTTATGCTTTCGTACATATCTCATGATTTAAAGACTCCTATAACATACATACTCGGATATTCAGAAGCAATACAGAAAGGAATAATAGATTCTGAAGAAGAAAAACGGAAAACTATAGAAGCTATCATATCCAGGACTAAATCTCTTACAAAGCTTGTGGATGATATATCGCTTTTAAGCAAACTTGAGGCAAGCAAGTTCAACTATGAATTTGAGAAGATAAGCTGTATGGAACTGGCGGAAGAGCTGAGATCGCAGCATGCCGGGGATTTTTCGGAAAACAGCGCCTACGGGGTGGCGGACAGGCAGTACAGTTTTGATATTTCTGATGCAGTGAGAGAAGAAAATTATGTTCTCGCTGATGTGAAGCGTATAGATCAGGTCTTTGAGAATATATTCAGCAACGCGGTGAAAGCAACTGAAAACGGAGGAAGGATAGAAGTGAGCTGCGGTATAGACAGGATGAAAAAAATATTTTTCGTGTCTGTTTCGGATAACGGGGCGGGCATTTCAGAAGAAGATCTACCTCATATTTTCGAAAATTTTTACAGAAGTCCGAAGACTAAAAGGCGCCGCGGCGGAAGCGGACTGGGACTGAGCCTGTCGAAGCAGATAATAAAGGGACATAACGGAGATATAATGGTAACTTCCGAAATAGACAGGGGAAGTAAATTCACCTTCGTTTTGCCTCTGTTTACAGAGAGCTCGTAAACAAAACATTAACATGGAGATGTTACAGTCGAAAGATAGATTTGTTTAAACAGAGCATACTTGCTTTTATCAGAGAAAAGAGGCGAAAAAAATGTTCAAAATACTTGTTGTGGAAGATGACGCACAGTTAAATAAGAGCGTATGCACCTATCTTGAGCAGAACGGATATGAACCTTTTGAATGTCTTTCGGCAGAGGAAGCATATGATGCCATGTACGGAGGAGCTGTATTCGATATGATAATATCGGATATCATGATGCCGGATATCGATGGATTTGAATTTGCGGAAACTGTCAGAGAAGTAAATTCTGAGATACCCATACTGTTCATGACGGCAAGGGATGATTTTGCTTCGAAGCAGAAAGGTTTCAGAGCGGGTATAGACGATTATATGGTAAAGCCTGTGGATCTTGACGAACTGCTTTTGAGGATAGGAGTGCTGCTGCGAAGAGCCAGGATCGCAGCCGAAAAAAAGCTCGCCGTGGGAAAACTCACCCTCCATGCGGAAGAACATGCAGCATATCTGGACGGGAAGGAAATATCCCTTACAGTCCGGGAATTCAATCTTTTGTACAAGCTGCTTTCCTATCCTAAAAAAACCTTCACTCGTTCACAGCTCATGGATGAATTCTGGGACAGCGACACAGATTCAGGTCTCAGGACGGTTGATGTATATATGACGAAGCTTAGAAGCAAATTTCAGCGGTGCGATGATTTTGAAATAGTTACAGTACACGGACTGGGGTATAAGGCGGTAGTGAAATGAAGCACGCAAGGCGAATGGAGATCTTAAGGTCTGCACGTAATTTCCTGTTGTTTTTTTTAGTGGCGGCATTTATCGTTACGTGCTGTATGACGTTGTTTCTGAATACTTTATCGGATATGATCGATATCGAGCTTACGGAGGAGAATATAAGCACGGCTGCAAAACTTACATTTTTGAATGTCATACTGCTTACGGCAGTGTTTACGCTGCTGGATGCAGTCAGGAGAAAGATCACCGTTGAAAGACCTGTCAGGAGGATACTTGAAGCATCTGAAAAGATAATTCAGGGGGACTTTTCGGTGAGAATAAAACTGTTTCCGGAGCTCATAACCGATGGAAGCTTCAACAGGATAATAGAGTGCTTCAACAAGATGGCGGAAGAGCTGTCGGGAATAGAAAGCCTGAGAAGTGATTTCGTTGCAAATGTTTCCCATGAGATAAAGACTCCTCTTTCTGTCATACAGAACTATGCTTCCCTCATGTCCGAGAAGGAGCTTCCTGAAGAAAAGAGGAAGGAGTATGCCGAGACAGTCGTAGATACGACCAAAAAGCTGACAGAGCTCATATCGAATATACTCAGACTAAGTAAGCTGGAGAATCAGCAGATATTTCCTAAGTTCGAGCCATATGATCTCGGTGAGCAGGTACGGGAGTGTCTGCTTGGATTTGAAGACATATGGGAAGAAAAATCCCTTGAAATACATGCGGATATAGAAGACGGCGTGATCGTAAAATCAGATGAAGAGATGATGAGTCTCGTATGGAACAACTTGTTTTCCAATGCGGTGAAGTTTACAGAAAAGGGCGGTCTGCTGTCGGTAAACTTAAAGACGGAAGAGGGGACAGCAACGGTACGCGTAAAAGATACGGGATGCGGGATGTCGGCAGATGTGGGAGCGAACATCTTTGATAAATTTTATCAGGGAGATGCATCTCATGCTTCCGGTGGCAATGGATTGGGTCTTGCTCTTGTAAAACGTGTCATCGATATAACAGGAAGCGAGATATCGGTGTCGAGTGAGGTCGGAAAGGGCAGTGAATTCACCGTGAAGATGAAAATATATCAGACGGCAGGATAAAAAGCTTGCCGGGCGGCGGGATAAGTATATAGTTGAGCGGCCGGCTTTAAATGGCATCATCCTGCGTCCGGACTTTTGTGCCGGAGCAGGGTGTTTTTTGTTGTCATAGGGACACCATCGGCTAACTCCTCACTTCGCATTACTCAAACCATCCTCTTCCTCCGCCTGTTTTTAGCCTGATCACCCCCGTAAACCCTCCGAATACTGCAAAACCTCATGATCAATTGGTTTCCCTTTGATATATACGGATATGTATGATATAATAATCGGTACGGATTTAGAAGGAAACAAGGAGACAAGGAATGTATCTTCTGATAATATTTTTTCTTATTTTAATAATCCCGTTTCTCGTGATGCCGAGGTATATCACAAAGAGCAGATCTCCCTATGAAGCGGTCATAATGAGCGACATTGTGATATGCGCGGCGGCAGCGGTGATTTTTATGGTGCAGAGTATAACGGGAGACGGAATGTTTACGCAGCTTCATAACGGAGTGCAGGATATTGCGGGAGTCGTGGCAAAGGACTCCAACGTCATAAGCCTCCTGGGGATGGAAGAGCTCAGCGCAGGAGAAAGGACAGATCTTGTAGTCAGACTGTATGATGAAGTGTTCAAGCTGCTGCCGGTGAGCATATTGATATTCGGAGCGGTAATGTCGTATATAGTTTATATATTATTGAGCAGATCCTTAAACAGAAGATCTCCGGTAAATCTTATGCCTAAGTTTCGGGAATTTTCCGTGCCGAGCGGGGCGGTCTTCGTCCTGATAGGCATTTATCTGCTGGTATGGATGCTTACGGCAACGGAAACTTTCAGTGACAATTCGTACTATGTAAATATAGATCTGCTGTTTGATTTCGTCTTTTTCCTGCAGGGGATGTCGGCGGTTTTCATGCTGTTTTATTTAAAGCGCATACCGAGTGGATTCGCGCTGGTTCTTTGTATCGTTTTGTGGAACATATACATAGGAAGGACGATGATAGTCGTGATAGGTATGTTCGATGTGATCTTCGGACTTAAAGGCAAAATGCTTGCCAATAACGGGAGAAATCAAAGGAAGTAATGCAGGAGAAGTAATCGATGTATGTAGGAAGAATAGAAAAATTGCTGGCGCATTATTCGCCGATACCCATGTGTATAATCAATTCAGAAGGCAAGGTGACCAGGGCCAGCGATAAGATAGCCGACGTTTTCAAATACGACGGCATCGTAGGAAGAAATATATTTGAACTCACCAGGATCAAAGCCTGTGAAATAATAAAGTCGGCGGAAGAGAAGAAAAGCCTCTACCTGGACAAAAACGACAAATCATTTAAGATAGTCACGGAATTCATAGGAGAAGGCGAGACTGCATCAGTTATGATGTATTTCATAGATATGACACACTATGAGATACTTAAGGAAATGTACAATGACGATAAAACCTGTATAGCTGTGGTGAATGTAGATAATTTCGACGAGCTGACATCGAGCGCAGGTGATGAGCGCGAGCTGGAGATCTCCACAGAGATAGACAGGCTCATAAGATGCTGGGGGGCCAAGCTTGGAGCGGCCGTTGCAAGATACAGAGAACATCTTTATGAGATGGCGTTTCCTCATAAGAGCTATAAAATGCTCATAAAAGATAAATTTTCCATCCTCGACGAAGCAAAGGAAATAGATACGGAAGCCGATTTCCCTGTAACGCTCAGCATAGGCGTGGGCATAGGCGGGAAGACGATAGCTGAATGTGAAAAGTATGCAGAAGACGCCCTGGATCTGGCGCTTGGAAGAGGCGGAGACCAGGCGATAGTCAAGAATGTAAAGAATTTTGAATACTATGGCGGCAAGTCTCAGAGCGTGGAAAAGAGCAATAAAGGCAAATCGAGGATAATAGCCCATGCATTGAAGCTGCTCATGAGCCAATCCTCCAAAATATTCATCATGGGGCACAGGAACCCTGATATGGACAGCTTCGGAGCGGCGCTGGGCATATACAGAGTAGCGGAAAGCATAGGAAAAGAAGCCTACGTGGTGCTCGGATCATACAATGACGCGCTGAGATCTATAGCAGAAGAAGCAAAGGAGACAGGGTATTACGAATTTGTTTCTGCAGAGAAAGCCTTGAGCTTGGCAGATGAAAACGCGTTGGTTGTCGTTGTGGATACGCACAGAGCGATATTGGTGGAATCCAATGATCTCGTTGAAAAAGTTGGAAGGACAGTTGTAATAGATCATCACAGAAAAGCGGAGGATGCGTTCCCGGACCTGGTGCTTTCCTACATGGAATCATACGCTTCGTCGGCATCGGAGCTTGTTACGGAGATAATTCAGTATGCGTGTGAAAAGCGTACGCTCACCAGCATGGAGGCGAACGCGCTGCTGGCAGGAATAATGGTAGACACCAACAGATTTGCGGTAAAGGCAGGAGTGCGTACCTTTGAAGCGGCTTCCTGGCTCAGGCGTTCAGGTGCAGATCTTGAGCACGTGAGGAGATATTTCCAGGATGATGTGGAAAATTTCCGAGTGCGTGCGCTTTGCGTTGCCAACGCTCAGTTCTTCGACGGAGGAATAGCCATGTCCATCTGTCCGGGCGAGAACCCGAATGCACAGATAGTCAATTCGCAGGTGGCGGATGAGCTGCTGACTATAAGAAATATAAAGGCGAGCTTTGTGGCAGGACGCAATGACTACGGCAAAACTGTGGTCAGCGCCAGATCGCTCGGAGACATCAACGTACAGCTCGTAATGGAAAAATTCGGAGGCGGCGGACATCTTAACACTGCAGGGACTCAGGTGGATATACCGCCTGAAGATATACTGATGAAGATAAGAGAAACGATAAATGAAAAAAATTCTTAAAAACTTCACATTGGGAGGATAAAATTATGGTTGTGATATTGATCAAGGATGTTAAAGGAACAGGCAAGGCAGGCGACGTTGTAAAAGTAAGCGATGGATATGCGAGAAATATGCTGCTGCCCAGAGGCCTTGCGAAAGAAGCTACAGAAGGCAATATAAGAAATCTTGAAAAGCAGAAAGCGATAGCCGCCGAAAAACTGGAAGAAGAGAAAGCTGCAGCGAAAGAGCTGGCGGAAAAACTCGAAAAAATAACTGTAAAAATAAAGACTAAAGGCGGCGATACAGGAAAACTTTTCGGTTCCATCACATCAAAGGATATATCGGAAGCTCTTGAAAAGCAGGAGAACATCAGGATAGACAAGAAGAAGATAGAGCTTTCCGGACCGATAAAACAGGCAGGAGATGTGACGGTAACAGTAAAGCTGTTTACGGAGATATCGGCGGAGCTTAAAGTATCCGTTACTGTTTGATCAAGGGGAATAACATGGATGAAGGAAGAATACCTCCGCACAGCATCGAAGCGGAAAAATCCGTGCTCGGTGCCGCAATGCTTTCCAAGGACGCGCTTTTTGACGTAATGGAAGTAGTAAAGGCGGAGGATTTTTACGATGAAAATCACAAAGAAATATTTAGAACCATACTGGAACTTCAGAGAAAAAATTCTCCTGTAGATGTACTCACCGTATCCGAGGAGCTTAAGAAGAGAAACAGTCTGAACATCGTAGGCGGCAGAGCATATATAGCCTCTCTTTCATCGGGAACTCCGACGACCTCAAACGCTATGGAATACGGCAGGATAGTCGCTGAAAAAGCGGCTGTAAGGAGACTGATAGACACAGCGGACGATATAGTCAGCAAAGGATACGAGGACGGCATGGACGCAAACCAGATGCTCGACTATGCCGAAAGCGGTATATTTGAGATATCTCAGTCCAGGCAGAGAGGCCAGTACACCCATATCAAAGATGTTCTCATTGAGAACATAGAGACGATAGATAAAGCTTCGCAGATGGACGGCGGGCTTACGGGAGTGACTACAGGCTTCAGAGAGCTGGATGCCAAGACATCAGGTTTTCAGAAATCCGACCTGATAATACTGGCGGCAAGACCTGCCATGGGAAAAACTTCCTTTGCGCTGTCTCTTGCCAGGAACGCAGCGGTAAAAGGCGGCGCCTCCGTTATGATATTCAGTCTGGAGATGGCGAAGGAGCAGCTTACGCAGAGACTGCTTTCCATGGAGTCGAAGGTGGAGCTTCAGAGCATCAGGAACGGCAGACTTGAAAGAAGAGACTGGGACGATATAAATGTTGCGCTTGACATATTGTCAAATGCCAATATACATATAGACGATACTGCCGGCATCAGCATAATGGAGATGAAGAGCAAATGCAGGAGGCTCAAGGCTGAGGAAGGTCTGGATCTTGTGGTCATAGACTATTTGCAGCTCATGACTCCTGAGGGAAAGGCGGATTCGAGGACCCAGGAGATCTCAGTGATCTCGAGAAATCTCAAGCTGCTGGCAAGGGAGCTGGATTGTCCGGTACTGGTGCTGTCACAGCTTTCCAGAGCGCCGGAGACGAGAACGGACCACAGACCTATGCTCTCCGACCTGAGAGAATCAGGCTCAATAGAACAGGACGCGGACATAGTTATATTCCTGTACAGAGATGAGTACTACTTCAAAGACGAGTCGGAAAAGCCGGGAGAATGCGAAGTTATCCTGGCAAAGCACAGGAACGGTCCTACAGGCAGTATAGATGTAGCCTGGGTTGAAAGATACACCCAGTTCAAGGATAAGGCTTCGGGCAATATACCTGATCCTGTATTTTGATCGATGAGTTGGCGGGAGGAAGAATGGCCTTCAGAAGAGAAAAGATAAAGGATTATTTTCTGCTGGATACCAGCATAGAAAATATGTTTATAAATGAATACATGGCAACGGCTCCCGGTGATTTTGTAAAAGTGTATCTGTTTGCGCAGATGTATGCAGGTCTCGGTACGGATATAACCAATGAAGAGATCGCAAAATACCTTTCCCTCGATCATGAGGACGTGCTGAAAGCATGGACGTACTGGGAAAAGATGGGCGTCGTAAGGAAGATAGCTAAAAATCCGGAGGATAAGTTCGATTATGATGTGGAATTCATAATCCTCAAAGAACAGCTTTACGGAGACAAGGAGCAGGAGCTCCCCGTAGGAAATGAGTACAGCTTACAGACAGCTATGGCGGATAAAGACATACAGGAAATGTTCAACGCCATAGAAAAAAGCGCGGGACGTGTGATAAGCACTACAGAAATGATGGAAATAATATCGTGGATAAACGATTTTCACGTTTCTCCGGAGCTGATAGCTTATGGATACGCCTACTGTATAAAGAAAAAGAAAAAGAGTATAAAGTACATAGCGGCCGTGATAAACGGATGGGCGACAAACGGACTGAAAGATGTGGAGTCTGTGGAAAGATATCTGAGCCAGAATGAGAAGCGGCAGCATATGTACAGGAGAATATTCAAAGCCCTGGGATTTTCAAGGAACGCCACTGAAGAGGAGAGGAAGATAATGGATACCTGGTTTGATACCATGGAATTTTCTCTTGAGAAGGTGCTCTCGGCGTGCAGCAAGACAACAGGAATTTCAAATCCGAACATCAATTACGTAAACAAGGTTTTGAAAAACTGGTATGAGGAGAGGACCGGAAGGGATGCGGCAGGAAAGCAGAAAGGGCTTACCGCTTCCGATATAACCAGGTATTATGAAACTCTAAGGAGACTTGAGGAGGAGGAAGCGGACAGGCATCGCAGGG
>UQNP01000029.1 GCA_900542385.1 uncultured Eubacterium sp. | reverse complement strand
GATAACTTCTTCTGTCTTTTTGTTCAGACCAAAATAAACCACATTATCTATTATACCTTGATTTTTTTTGATATCAAGAGAGTTGATGCAATTACCTGTAACTGCAAGGTAGTGAAATAAATTGAATCTGAGAGAGTCCTCTATCCTGTTTCTGAACTGGTCTGCATTTTCTTTGTCCGAATCGTATGCAAAACGGTAAATGAGAGGATTGTAAGCCCCTGTTTTTATATTGTCTTCTATGTCATCTGCGGCGTCTATCATGTATATCCATTTACCCATGTGCCAGCCGGTTTTTTTTACGAATTCGACAGTTTCAGGCGGAAGAGAATTCTGGTATAGTATTTTTACGCCTTCTTCAAATATTGTCTCCATTATCGTTGAAAACTGATCGGCGGCTATATCTATACTGTCGCATTTTGATTTTTCCAAAGATGAAAGTTCCTTTAGTGCGTTTTCTGTTTTTTTGCAGAGATTTTTATATTTTGAATACAGCTTCTTGTATACATTTTTCATCAGGAGCATAGCTGTTTTCGCATATAGTTTGTTTTCATCTTTAACATCATCCAAAAGCTTGTGCCATGCTAAAATAAGCATTACGTCTCCGGCGTAATCTACAGCTTTGTTGTATATCAGAGTTTTTTTCTTTACATGATGTATCGCACAGTGTTCCTGGAGCGGCTCATCCGGGGCATCGTCAAAAGAGGCGAGAAACAGGGCAAGGAACGCCGCATCATAGCTGAGCACCATTCTCGGAAGCTGCCCGTATCGTCTGCCTATTGATTTGCACACGCCGCAGTAATAACCGCAGTATATTTCGTATTCGCGTACTTTAAGTTCGCTCTTGTATATCTTCACATATCCCAGCATAAACAAAGATTACCATAAACCTGTGCATAATTCAAACATGATAAAGTGAAGATTTGCTGAAAAGATGAAAACGCCCTGACTGCTTGTTCTTAAGGGATACCCTGTCAGAAAAGCTTATCAGGACGTTTTCGGTATATGTCAAACATATGATGGGCGATTTATATGTTTGCGTATATCATGTGCAGGATGATATACGCGTGAAGTTATTTTTTGACTATTCCGTAGTACAGCTTTGAAGTCAGCATATATACCAGTGCGTAGAAAAGCGCGAATACAAGGAAGCAGCCGATATTGCACATGGCGTATAGCTTCATGTTCAGCAGTCCGAGCAGGGTCAGTATCCTGAATATGAACGGGAATGCAAACCCCACATGAACACCTGCGGTTATCAGAGGCAGGAAGAATACAGTAAGCACCTGAGAATTTATGGATTTTTTTACTTCTTTATGACTCATACCCACATTTTGGAGTATCTCGTATCGCTCCTTGTCTTCGTATCCCTCTGTTATCTGTTTGTAGTACATTATCAGCACCGTTGCCATTATGAAAAGGATGCTTAAGAATATACCTATGAAGAAAAGCCCTATGAAGTTGTCGCCGTAAGTCTCTTTCTCAACGGCAGCACATTCGACGTATCCGGAGAATTCGCCGGATGCGGCTTCCCCATTAGAATTTTGCGGCTGGATTTTTGCTGATATTATATCCGAAGCTTTTTTGATTTCAGCTTCTTTTCCTTCGCTGCCGCCTTTTATGTCAGCCATGTATTCTCTCATGATGAATGACTGGTTGTCTCCGTATATTTCCGCCTGTTTTTCAAGCAGGCTGTCCATAACGTTCATATCTTTTACAACTACACCGTAGATGTTTGGTGTGCTCACCCACGGACTGCCGTTGGGCAGGAATTCATCAAGATGCTTCTTGACGCTGAATGAGTCATCGAAAATATTTATATTATCGTCTTCAAGAGGTGCGTTTTCAGCGTATACGAGTACTTCGTCCTCTTTCAGAGTTTCATTTTTTCCTGTGTAATCGTTGTAATCCTCGAGAGGAATGAATGTCAGCGTTCCCAGATCGTTATATGCCTGTATCGATGACATGCCTGAAGAATATGCGTCTGTATCGGTCACAAAGTAATCGTCTTCTCTTTCGTATACCGCAGAAAAGCTGAGCTGTCTATAATCTACCCTGTCCTCAAACTCCAATCCCTGATCTTTAAAAGCGTTTTCCGTGATATTGATGACCTCTTCATAGCGCGGGTCATTGTCCATAGCTGATATGTGTACTTCTCTCGGGTGAGTTCTGCTGAAGGAATCGTCGAGTCCCAGGTTTATGGACAGAGTTGCGGAGATCATCACCAGCACCATGGTTGAAAGGATGCATATGTTGCCGAGACCTACCGCGTTCCTCTTCATTCTGTACATCATGGAAGATATGCTTACGAAATGAGTCGTCTTGTAGTAGTAATTTTTGTTTTTCTTCAGCAGTTTGAGCAGAACTATGCTACCCGCGGTGAATACGAGATACGTGCCTATTATTACGAGTACTACCGCCACGAAAAACAGCGCAAAGGCCGATACCGGATTTTCGGTAGTCACTGCTATGAAGTAGCCTGCGGCGAGACAGATAACACCAATGATGGCAAGCACCCATTTTGCTTTGGGTTCAGCTTCTCCTCTGTTGTCGCTTTTGAGAAGTTCCACAGGCTTGGATGTGTATACCTGTCTGACAGAATTCAGGAATATCAGCATGAATATGATCCCAAAGAGAGCCAGAGACATTATTATGCCGTTTACAGAAACATAAAAGCCCAGAGGTACAGACTCGTTGAAAATGCGCAGGATTACGAGATACATCAGCTTATCGAGCAGTATGCCTAAAATTATCCCTGAAATGAAAGAGGCGAGGAAGGTGTACAGAGTTTCCATGAATATCACTTTTGCAATGTGACGTTTTTCCATGCCCAGTATGTTGTAAAGTCCGAATTCTTTTTTACGGCGTTTTATCAGGGAACTGTTGATGTAAAACAGAAAGATCACTGCAAAAATTGCTACTATGAACTGTCCCATGCCCATATATGATTGGATCGTATTGCCGCCGTATATGTCTGTCAGATTTTCGTTTGACGAAAGAGAACAGATAATGTAGTACAGAGATATTGTCAGCATACACGAGATCATGTAAGGTATATATGTTTTTCGGCTGCTCTTTATGTTAGTCAGCGCCATACTTGGATACAGCTTAAACATTTGGACCACCGCCTGTCGCCATGGTAGTCAGAGTTCCGGATATCTTCTGGAACATTTCTTCGTTGGTCGCTCCGCCTTTGTACATCTGATGATATACTCTGCCGTCGCTGATGAACAGGACTCGGCTGGCATGGCTCGCCGCTTTTATGGAGTGAGTGACCATTATTATCGTCTGACCATCGTTGTTTATCTGATTGAAAAGTTTGAGAAGATCGTCTGCTGAACGTGAGTCAAGAGCGCCTGTAGGCTCATCGGCGAGTATAAGTTTCGGTTGAGTTATAAGTGCTCTGGCTATGGCTGCACGCTGCTTCTGTCCGCCGGATACTTCATAAGGATATTTGTAGAGAAGATCTGAGATGCCGAGCTTGGCGGCGAGCGGTTTGAGACGTTTGTTCATTTCCTGGTATTTCTTTCCCGAAAGGACGAGAGGAAGAAATATATTGTCCATGAGATTGAAGGTGTCCAGCAGATTGAAATCCTGGAATACGAATCCGAGATTATTTCGTCTGAACGTGGAAAGTTCCTTTTCGCTGATAGCGGTAATGTCCCTTCCTTCGAGCAGGACAGTGCCTCGCGTTGGTTTGTCGAGGGCGGCTAATATGTTGAGAAGAGTGGTTTTCCCCGAGCCTGATTCCCCCATTATAGCTACATATTCCCCATTTTCTACGGAAAAAGATACGCTGCTGAGCGCTTGTACACTGTTGGCGCCAAAGCGTGTGGTGTATATCTTTTTCAGATTGTTTACTTCTAAAATGGCCATACGTCATACCTCCTTTTGTTTTGTGCAGTATTTTGCTTACGTTAAAAGGATAGCAGAGGGAAAAGGTGTATGCCATTTATTTGTCTTACAATATCCGTTTTGTTTCTTACATTTTTGAAAGAATAGTGCAGGATAGGGAGTTTATCATTCGAATATCATATATTTCATTTCAAAATCTATGTATACGCGTGTCCCTTTTGATAATTCGGATTCAACAGTCATTTTGTGAGAGAGATTATGAAGTATTTCAGTACACAGATATAATCCGAGACCTGTAGACTTCTTTTCTATGCGGCCGTTGTATCCTGTGAAGCCTTTTTCGCCGATCCTTTTTATATCTTCCGGAGCAATGCCTATACCGCTGTCTTCGATTACGAGAGTCTTGGGTTTTTCGGTGTATATTTTTATATAACCTTTCTTAGTGTATTTGAGAGAGTTGGAGAGGATCTGTTCTATTACGAAAAGTATCCATTTTTCATCGGTCAAGACTTTCATGTTCATATCGGCGATATCGAGTCTGATTTTTTTTGCTATGAAGAGCGGGGCGTATTTTCTTACAGCCTGCTTGACGATATCATCTATATCGTATTCTTTGATAAGGTAATCGGTAGAATCAGAGTTGAGGCGTACATAGGACAGAGCCATTTCCACATACTGCTCTATCTTGAACAGTTCTATACTGAGAGGAGAATTCTTTTCTTCATTGCTCATCAAAAGCCGCATGGCTGAAATAGGTACTTTTATCTGATGTACCCACATGGCATAGTAATCCTGCATGAATTTTTTCTGGGATTCCGTTTTGTCCAGGATATCGTTTCTGCTTCTGTCAAGGAGCTTTACGATATTTTGGTAATCTTTTTCTATGAGTTTATCTGTTTTGGGAAGATTGCCGCAGGCGGTCTCGGCGTTTTTAGCAGCTTCAGTAAGCCGTCTGTGTTTTTCGACAAAGCGGCAGTAATCGGTAAAGACCATGACAAGACCGATTATAAGGGATATTACTGCGGCGTATGCGACAGCTTCAGGCTGCTGGCGGTAGAGGAACAGCACGAAACAGAGAATGACTGCTGAAAGCAGGAAAAATACTATGGTTTTTATTTTGCCGCGTATATATGCCGGCAGACATGAAAAGAAACCGATTTTTTTCATTCTATTATATATCCTATGCCTTTCTTTGTTTTTATGATGTCTTCAACACCGGCGCCTGCAAGGGTCTTCCTTAGACGTGCGACATTTACGGACAGCGTGTTTTCATCGACGAAGGAATCTGTTTCCCACAGTTTGTTCATCAAGGTGTCTCTTGAGACTACGCTGCCTTTGTTTTCCAGAAGGACCGTCAGTATCCTGTTTTCGTTTTTTGAAAGTTCCGCTTTTGCGTCACCGAAAGTCACTGTGCATGCAGAGCTGTCGAATATCATGCCATTATGTTCGAATACTCCTGTTTTGGTCTGCGCATTGAAATCGTAGGAGCGTCTCAGCAGAGCCTGTATTTTGGCCAGCAGGAGCTGCATATCGAAAGGTTTTGCGACGAAATCATCTCCGCCCATATTTATTGCCATGACTATGTTCATATCTTCTCCTGCTGAAGAGAGAAACATGACAGGCACCTTAGAAAATTTTCGTATTTCGCTGCACCAGTGATATCCGTTGAAAAAAGGCAGGGATATATCAATTATCACCAGATGAGGATCGAAGCGTATCATTTCATCAGTGACTTGACGGAAATCTTCGCATACGGCAGTCTCAAAGCCCCAGTTTTGGAGGGCTTGAGCTACTTTGCCGGATATGATGTCATCGTCTTCAACTATGAATATTCTGTACATATACATCACCAACCTTAAAAAATGCTGTCAGTTTTTTATGAGAGCCTTGTACAGCTCAAATCCGCTCATAAGGATGGATTCATCGAAATCAAAATCGGTGCTGTGGAGCGGTATTCCCGTACCTGTTCCCAAAACGAAAAATACTGACGGAGCGTATTTGCCGTAGAATGAAAAGTCTTCGGAGATCATCAGAGGGTCGGACATTTCTTCATATCCGCACGGGAGATTTTCAAGGACAGGGAGGACATCCCTGTACAAAGCCTTGTCGTTTATGAGGGGAGGATATCCTTCGCTGTGTGAAAAACCTGTGCCGCAGCCGTATTCCCGTGAGATATCGTCGAGATTTTTTTCCAGCAGCGATATTATCATGTCGAATCTTTCTTCGCTGAAAGCTCTTACAGTTCCGAGTATATGGGTGTAGTCGGAGACTATATTGCGGGCATATCCGCTTTGAAGCCTGCCGAAGTGTATAAGAGTTTTTTCTTCAGGCGTGCTGCATGGTATATAGGAAAGATCGCCGGCATCGCCTGCAAATCTCTTTATTGCTCCCGGTATTTGGGAATGAGCCTTATACGTACGCTTTACAAAGTCTGCGGATATGTAGAGGGCGTCGCATCCTTCGTAAGGCGCGGTGCCGTGGGCAGCTTTTCCATTTATATCTATGTTTATTTCGGCAGATTTAGGCATGAGCGCTCCCGGCTTTGAAGAGATAAGTCCTTTGTTTATGAAAGGCCAGAGATGTATGCCGAAGATCCTGGTCACGTTGTATTTTTCTATTATACCGCTTTTGCATATTTCCTCCGCACCGCCGAGGGTCTCTTCGGCAGGTTGGAATATCAGCAGTACATTGTGATTCAGGTTCTTGGTTTTGTCTATATATTCTCCGAAGGTCAGCACCATGGACATATGTCCGTCGTGGCCGCATGCGTGCATTTTCCCTTCGTGGGTGGAAGCGTAGCTGCAATTATTCGCTTCGCTTACAGGAAGTCCGTCCATATCGGACCGGAAACCGTAAGTATCCTTTGCTCCTCTGTCGAAAAATGCGCATATGCCGCTGTCGCAGAGGAATGTGAGGGAGCAGTCCAGCTTTTCGAGAACGGAGAGAAGATATTTTTTCGTCTCCGGAAGATTTCTGTCCAGCTCAGGTATCATATGAAGGCTGCGCCTGTGATTTTTTAATTTTTCAGCGTATGAAATATTGTTTTCCGCCATGTCCTATTATCCTTTTCTTTGCTTTTTTAGTTAATGATAACACAGCCCAAGGCTTTCGGCAAATAGCGCATATTTTGTGATATAATAACGATATGAAAGAGAAAAACGAAAAAGCAATCACGATAGCGTCACTGCTTTTGAAAAGACTGAATACTGCAGGATTTGAGGCATATCTTGTCGGAGGATGCGTACGGGATATGATCATGGGTATCGAGCCGGAAGAATATAAGGCTGTCGATGTCGATATAGCATCCTCAGCTGCACCCCATGAAGCAGAGAAAGTTTTCTGTGATATGAACATTGCCGAAACAGGGATAAAACATGGAACTATCACCGTTACGGCTCCAAAGGATCATATCGCAAAAGTTTCCGCGGCGGAAAGTATCCTTTTTAAGGGCGGCTGGAATGCGGAGATAACTACATTCAGATGTGACGGCAGTTACTCTGACGGCAGGCACCCGGACGAAGTGGGTTTTGTATCCACCATAGAAGAGGATCTGTCCAGACGTGATTTTACGATGAACGCGCTGGCCTGCGATGCTGAGGGTAATATACTGGATCTTTTCGGAGGAAAGGAGGATATATCGCGAAGAGTGATACGTGCAGTCGGCGATCCTGAACGGAGATTCAGAGAAGATGCTCTCAGGATAATGCGTGCACTCAGGTTTGCGGCATGCCTCGGATTCGATATAGAGGAGGAGACTGAAAGGGCTGCTTTTGAATGCAGGGCTCTGCTGAAAAATATATCGGCTGAACGGTTCTTTGGAGAATTCCAGCGCCTTGCTGCGGGGAAATATGCGGGAAAGGTCATAAGAAAATATACGGAAATAATCGGAGAGATCATGCCGGAGCTGCTTAGGATGAAGGGGTTTTCTCAAAACAACCCTTATCATAAGTACGACGTGCTGGAGCACTGCATAAGGACGATGGAAGAGATAAAAACCACAAAGGAAAACAGAGAATACATGAGGATCGCCGCTCTTATTCATGACATCGGAAAGCCGGATACTTATTCGGAGGATGAAAAGGGCATGGGACATTTCTACGATCATGCGTCCGCAGGAAACGTCAAAGCTGAAAGACTGCTGAGAAGGATGAAGGCTGACAAAAGCACGATAAAGAGGATATGTACTATCATAAAATATCATTCCCTGATATTCGAAAAAGATGAAGCTCTGCTTAAGAAATGGATGAACAGATTTACTCCTGCGGTGCTGTTTGAAATATTGGAATTAAAGAAAGCAGATAACTACGCGACAGGCAATATGAGCGCCGAGCTTTTGCGAAAGTTTGACGATGTGGAGATCATGATGGAGAGGATCTTAGATGAAAGTCAGTGCTTTTCCCTGAAAGATCTTGCGGTAAACGGCGATGATATGATCGCGCTGGGGATAGAGCGCGGACCTGAGATAGGGGAAATGCTCAAGGCTCTGCTGGATATGGTGATCGAAGAGAAGGCTGCAAATGAAAGGAGCGTACTTCTTGAGGAGGCCGGAAGGCTTAGAGATGAGACGTGAAAAACGGGAAAATAAAACATAAAATAAAGGACTTTTCCAGGGCAGATACTGCCGGTGTGAAAAGTCCTTTTGCATCATTGGATCAGATGCCGATCTTTAAAAGCTCGATGAACTGTTTGGCAGTCCTCGGGCTTCTGCCGTTTGAACGCAGTGCGTGGGCTTCAGCTTTTCTGAAAAGCTCGTCTTCATCCATATCGATACCGTACTGATCGGCGAGGGATCTTACGATGCTGAGATAACTGTCTTTGTCCGGCTTTTGGAAGGTAACGGTAAGTCCGAATCTTGCGGCGAGACTCATGGTTTCCTGGATAGTATCGTTGACATGGAGCTCGTCGCCGTCTCTGTCGCTCATGTTTTCCTTTACCAGATGACGCCTGTTGCTGGTAGCATATATGGCGACGTTGCTGCCGCGTCCCGAAATGCTGCCCTCAAGAGTCGCCTTCAGCGCCGAAAAGTTGTCATCGTTGCCGTTGAAGCTGAGATCATCTATAAACAGGATGAATTTGAGTGGATTTGATGCCAGCTCCTCCATGATCTGAGGGATCATATAAAGCTGATTTTTTTTGATTTCCACCATCCTGAGCCCTTCGGGAGCAAAGTGTTTTGCAGCGGCTTTTACAGTTGAGCTTTTGCCGGTGCCTGCATCGCCGTACAGGAGCATGTTGCTGGCACCTGTTCCTGATAGGAGAGCTTTCGTATTTTTTATGATAAGACTGCGTTCGCGCTCGTATCCGTAGAGGGAGTCGATGCTCTGACAGTCCGGATGGGCGACGGGAACGATGCTGCCTTTGTCATCGAGTCTGAAAAACTCGTATTTGGCGAATATTCCGTAGCCGTTTTTAGATATATTGCTTAGTTTTTCGTTAAAGTCTTTTTTCAGATCGCAGGGGTGACAGGTCCATACAGGAAGGAATCCGTCGTAATCCATGGCGCTTGTGAAGATTTCCGGATCAAGGGAAGCTATCTCTGTGAGCATATCAAGTTCCTGATCTGCGGCGGATATTATTTCATCGCTGATATCCTTTCCGGATGCTTTAGCCTTGACGTAAAAATTTTCATTCTGCATTATCAAAGTTCTTATATATTCCGTCAGATCGGAAGTGACGGGGTACATGGCAGAAAGAAATGCGCTGTAGCTTTTTATTGCTTCACCGGTATCTCCTTTTTCGGCGGCGGATATTACGCCGCGGAGCTTTTGTATCACATCATCGTTTTTTATATCGGAAAATACAGTAAGTGAATCTATGCGGTGTTTAAGCGTCGTAAATCTGATATCCATAAGCATTGTCTCCTTTCACACTTAGCTATTATACTATAATACTTGCTTTTAAAGGCGTTTTTTTTTATCATATAGACGTGAATTAGGAGGAGCATTTCCATGAGGATAAATAAATATATAGCTTCTGCCGGAGTGTGCAGCAGGAGAAAAGCCGATGAGCTTATAGCAAACGGCAATGTAAAGATAAACGGAGAAGTCGTAACTCATCTTGGGACAGATGTGGGAGAATACGATGTGGTCGAGGTAAACGGCAGAAAAATAAAATCAGAGGGGAAAAAGGTCTATGTGGCTGTAAACAAGCCATTGGGATATATAACATCCATGAACGATGAAAAAAACAGGGCAACGGTGGCAGACCTTGTAACTGATATACAGGAGAGGATATTTCCCGTAGGCCGTCTCGACTACAACACTACAGGGCTTCTCATCATGACCAATGACGGCGATCTGGCGTACAGGATATCTCATCCGAAACACCGGATATACAAAACCTATATAGTGAAAGCGGAAGGGATAGTTTCGGATACCAAGATAGCGAAGCTCAGAAAGGGTGTTGATATCGGAGGATTCAGGACATCGCCGGCAAAGGTGAGAGTGATAAGACAGCTTAAAAACGCGACCATAATAGAGATAATGATAAGAGAAGGGAAAAACCGTCAGGTGAGAAAGATGTTTTCGGCTGTAGGAAGCAGAGTGCTTGAACTTGAGCGCACAGCAATAGGGGATATAAGGCTGGGAAGACTGATGGAAGGTCATTACAGAAAACTGACGAGAGAAGAGATAGATTATCTTAAAAAACTTTGATCAGGGCTTTGGAGCATAACTTCGAGCTGCCGTATTGACATGAGTATGAAGTAAGAATATAATCATTGTGTGAATATAATGTTTCGGGGCGAGGTGAAAGTCCTCACCGGTGGTGATTTATCCGAAAACTGCATTGCACAGCAGACGGATATTCAGTCCACGAGCCGTATGCAGGCGGCTGAACAGGTGAAAATCCTGTACCGACGGTCAAAGTCCGGATGGAAGAAACAGCGGTATTTTTATACGTGCGGAATCTGCATGTTTGCTGAGTATCCATGTGCCCCGGAGAGATCCGGGGCTTTTTGTATGTATTGATTTAATGATCATATACAGCTTTTGAGCGTATGACATGAGAAGGAGGAGACTGATATGAATCATAAAACCGTGAGACTTGCCAAGATGGGTATGCTGGTTGCCGTATCCATAGTGCTCGTTTATTTCGTACATTTCCCGATATTCCCGGCGGTAGCATTTCTTGAGTACGATCCGGCGGATATCCCTATACTGATGGGGACCTTTGCTTTCGGACCGCTCGCAGGTGTACTGCTTACAGTTGTGACATCGGTGGTGCAGGGAGTTACAGTGAGTGCAGCCAGCGGCGTATACGGTATAATAATGCACATAATAGCTACGAGCGTTTTCGTACTGGTGGCAGGTATAATATACAAGAAGAACAAGACGAAAAAGGGTGCTGTCATAGGACTTGCGGCAGGAGTGGCTTCCATGGCATTCATAATGATATGGGCTAATCTTATCATAACGCCGCTGTTCATGGGCGTGCCGCGAGACGTGGTGTGGGATCTGATGCCGTTTATAGTCGGATTCAATGCTATAAAAGCAGGTATAAACGGATTCGTTACTTTCATATTATATAAGCGTATATCGGGATTCCTTCACAGATAAAAGGACGCATCGCAGGCCTAAAGTTTAAGGCCTGCGATATTTTTTTGGAAACCTATGTCTGTATATTTTTCTATCCTTATGATATACTACATTAGTTATGGAAGAGAAAATGAAAGAAATAGAAAAAGAAAGAAAAAACATAGAAATAACGATAAAAAGCGAAGAGGACTCTGCAAAGCTCGGCAGAAAAATAGGTGAAAAGGCGGAGCCGGGATCGGTGCTGGCGCTTATTGGAGATCTCGGGACGGGCAAGACTACCCTTACCAAATACATAGCTGCCGGCATGGGCGTCAGCGAAGTCATAACAAGCCCTACTTTCAACATAGTCAAAGAATATAGATCCGGGAGGATACCTTTGTATCATTTTGACGTGTACAGAATAGAAGATCCGGAGGAAATGTATGAGATAGGATATGAAGAATATTTTTACGGAGACGGTCTGTGCGTGGTCGAATGGGCAGATATGATAGAAGAGCTTTTGCCAGGCGACGCCGCGGTGATAAAGATGGAGTACAGCGATACGGAAGGGGAGCGTATATATAGATGTATATTTTAGCAGTGGAAACGACGGGAGCTTTTGCTTCGGTAGCCCTTGCAGAGGATGGAAAGATCATAGGACATTTGCAGGGTCATGACAGATTCTCCCATTTGCAGAATCTGATGGTGCAGGTGAATTCTGTCGTAAAAGAAAATAAATTGTCATTAGGCGATATAGATGGAATAGCAGTATCGAGAGGTCCAGGGTCCTTTACGGGGATAAGGATAGGCGTATCTTCTGCAAGGGCTCTTTCTCAGATACTTGGGATACCGTGCGCAGCGGTGCCTACCCTTGAAGCGCTGGCTCTCAGGGCAGTTGAGAGAGAAGGCGGATATGAGGAGGATACCCTCGTATGTCCTATCCTGGACGCGAGAAGATCACAGATATACGGAGGCGGATATATCATACGAGACGGAGTTCCACAGGAAGAGATAAAAGGATCGCCTTACAGCATAGAAGAATTTATGGCGAAAACAGAAAGATATGATCGAATATTGCTGTTTGGCGATGGATGCGATTCCTACGAAGAAAAAATAGCACAGCTTAGACCTTCGGGAGCGGAGATCGCACCGGAAAGCATAAGATATCAGGATGCAGTTTCAGTGGCGAGGATCGGAGAGAAAATCTTTTCTTCGGGAAACAGCGTCGGATTCCTTGATCTTAAGCCCGACTATATGCGTCTTGCTGAAGCGGAGAGGAAGCTGCTGGAAAAACAGAAAAAGGAAAAGTGATATGGCAGATCTTTTAGTCAGACAGGCGGACATAGGAGATGTGGAAGATATCTATGAGATAGAAAATCTGTGTTTCCCTGATCCGTGGAGCAGGAAATCCCTGGCCTACGAGCTTGAGCAGAATCCCAGAGCGTTTTACATAGTGGCGGAGCTTGAGGACAAAGTGGTAGGCTATGCAGGTATGTGGTGGATAGGCGATGAAGGGCATATTACCAATGTAGCGGTGAGACCGGGTTTCAGAAGCAGGAAGATAGCTTCCGGCATAATGGGCGTTATGCTGGAATTCACATGCGGAGAAGGCATAAAGCATCATACTCTTGAAGTGAGGAAATCCAACGCTGCGGCGATAGGTCTTTATGAAAAATTCGGATTTGCCGTTGAAGGAGTGAGAGAAAAGTATTATCTCAACAACGGCGAGGATGCTCTCATAATGTGGAGGCACGCCGAATAAAAAACATGATTTCCATAAATAATATAGGAAGATAAAAATTATCGGGTATGTATTATTTATGGGAGGATATTATGGATGAATTCTCTAAAAGCGATATGGATGTAGTAGCTTCGACGTGCAGGAAGTTTTCGAGACGTCATGATTTTGATGTTTTCAGCATGAGCGACTACAGGTCGTGTGAAAACTGCAGACATCTGAACGGTGAAAACCAGTGCGAGAAGAAACTTGAAGAAGGGCGAAGAAACATATGAAGAACGGAAAAACTGTAACATTTGCAATAGAATCAAGCTGCGACGAGACTGCGGCTGCCGTGATGTTGGACGGGCGTGAAATGCTCTCCAATGTCATTTCGTCGCAGATAGATGTACATAAACTGTATGGAGGCGTAGTACCGGAGATAGCCTCCAGACATCATCTTGAAAATATAAACATGGTGGCGGCGCGCGCTCTTGAAGAAGCGTCGGTGAGCATGGAAGAGGTGGATATGATAGGTGTGACCTACGGTCCGGGACTTGTGGGGGCGCTCCTCATAGGGATCGCCACTGCAAAAGCATATGCGCTGGCGGCGGGCAAACCTCTCGTAGGAGTGCATCATATACACGGACACATATGTGCAAATTACGTGGAGCATAAAGATCTGGAGCCTCCATTCATGGCGCTGGTTATATCGGGAGGACACACCAATATAGTTGAGGTGACGGGATACAATAAATGCCGTGTGCTTGGATCTACGAGAGATGATGCGGCCGGAGAAGCATACGACAAAGTTGCCAGAGTCCTGGGGCTTGGATATCCGGGAGGACCGCTGATAGATAAGCTTGCAAAGGAGGGAGATCCTCACAGCGTTGAATTCAAGCGTGTATTCCTTGAAAAAGGAAGCCTGGATTTCAGCTTCAGCGGCATAAAGACAGGCGTTCTGAACTATGTGAATTCAGAAAGACAGGCAGGACGGGAAATAAATACAGCAGATGTGGCGGCCGGCTTTCAGGCGGCAGTGCTCGATGTGATCGTGGCTAAAACCGTTGGAGCCGCTGTAGATATGGATAAAGACAAGATAGTGATAGCAGGAGGAGTTGCGGCAAACAGCATGCTGAGACAGATGATGGAGGCAGAGTGCAGCAGACAAGGGATAAAGCTGTACTGTCCTACTCCGCTCATGTGTACGGACAATGCAGCCATGATAGGGTGCGCCGCGTACTATAAATACAGAGAGCAGGGTGCGGATGATCTGACTCTCGATGCGGTGCCGAATCTGGAATTGTGAGGAGAATATGATAGTAGTATCGGCAAAGGATTTAACAAAGGCGTACGGAGAAGATACAGTACTTGATAAAATATCGTTTCATATAAATAAAGGCGAGAGAGTAGGCATCGTAGGAGTGAACGGAGCCGGAAAGACTACTCTTTTGAAAATGCTTACCGGAGAGCTGGACTATGAATCCGGCGAATTTTTCATATCGGCGGATACAAAGACCGGGTACCTCAAGCAGGATGACGGATTTTCTGCGGAAAACACCGTTATCCGGGAAGTGGAAAAGATATTTTCCAAATTCAAAAATATCGAGGAGGAAATGTCACAGATCCTGGACAGGATGAAAGAGGGAGAGGAGGATGTGCAGCTTCTCCAGCGGTATGATGACTTGCAGGAAAAATACGGTAATCTGGGAGGCTATACATATAAAAGCGAGATGACCGGCATACTTCTGAGTATGGGCTTTGGAGAAGAAAGCTTTGATAAGAAGATAGCTTCTCTGAGCGGAGGAGAGAGGACAAGACTGTCGCTGGCATGCCTCCTTCTTGAAAAACCTGACATACTGTTTCTGGACGAGCCGACAAACCATCTTGATATAGCCACATTAAAATGGCTGGAACAGTATCTGAAAAATTACAAAGGAACCATGGTGCTGGTTTCCCACGACAGATACTTTCTCGATGAGACGGTGACCAGAATATTTGAGATTGAAAATCATAAGCTCAATATATATGAAGGAAATTACAGCTTTTATGCTTCTGAAAGAAAGAAAAGGCGGGATGCGGAGCTGAAAAGCTACGAAAAGCAGCAGAAGGAGATACAGAGGCAGGAAGAGATAATAAGAAGATTCAAGCAGCACGGCACTGAAAAACTGGCAAAGAGAGCGGCCTCCAGGGAAAAACGTCTGCAGTCGGTGGAGCTTGTAAAAAGACCGGATGCAGAGCACGGAAAGATGAAGATAAGCTTCAAAGAAAATTTCCAGAGCGGAAAAGATGTGATCCTTGCAGAAGATCTCTCGAAGTCTTTCGGATACGGAGAAAACAGGCGGGAGCTTTTCAGAGACGTGAACCTTGATATAAAAAGGGGCGAACGCGTATGTCTCGTAGGAGACAACGGCATAGGGAAAACGACCCTTCTTCGGATGATACTGGGAGAGATCCCCTGCGGGAGCGGCAGGATAAAGATCGGTTACAATGTTCAGATGGGATATTACGACCAGGGACAGAGACTCCTCACAGGAGATAATACTGTAATAGATGAGCTTCATGACTCATACAGGCTCTATACCGAAACCGAGCTGAGAAATATGCTGGGAAGATTTCTGTTCAGAGGAGAATCGGTGTTCCTTAAAGTCAGCTCCCTGAGCGGCGGAGAGAAAGCAAGACTCTCTCTTCTCAAGCTGATGATGTCGGGTGCAAATATGCTGATACTCGATGAGCCGACCAACCATCTCGACATAGAATCCAAGGAAGTTTTTGAAGAAGCGCTGGCCGAATTTCCGGGAACATGCCTGATCGTATCCCATGATAGATATTTTCTTAACAGAGTTCCGACGAGAATAATCGAACTGACGTCAGAGGGCATGAAAAATTACCTCGGTAAGTATGACTATTATGTAGAGAAAAAGCAGGAAGAAGAAAAGCGCGAAACATCGGCAGATATCAGCCTTGCAGACAGATACACCGGGACGCGCAGGGAAAACACGGAGAATAAAAGAGGCGGCGGCGGGCCGACGGGATCGGAGGAAGAGAAGCTTTCTTCCGCTGAAAGAAGGAGAATTCAGAAGGAAAAAGAGGCGCGCGAGAGAAGACTGAAAAGGCGCCGGGAGGCATTGGAGTCCGATATCCAGACACTTGAGGAAGACATTGCAGAGCTTGAAAATGCAGTAACTTTAGAGGAAAACATGACGGATCATAAGAAGCTTGCGGAGATAGGAAGCCTTCTGGAAGAAAAGAGGAATCTGCTTGAGGAAAAGTACGAAGAATGGCTTGTTTTACAGGAACAGTTAATTAAAACATTTCTAATTTTTTAACGAAAAGTATTGCAATAAAATAAGCGCTACACTATAATGAATTAAAAGTTATCAAGGCGCCGC
>UQNP01000028.1 GCA_900542385.1 uncultured Eubacterium sp. | reverse complement strand
GCTGAATGAAAAGAGGGTTTGCTATGCGCACGAAGACTAATACGTTCAAGGTCGTTATGACGGCTATGATGATATGCCTCATCATGGTGGCGATACTTTTCATAAGAGTTCCTATCCCATTCACTCAAGGATATGTGCATTTTGGAGATGCCATGGTATTCCTGGCTGTTTTGGTATTAGGATGGAAATACGGCGCTGTCGCAGCTGCTCTCGGCGGCATGCTGGGAGATATAGTGGGAGGCGCTGCTGCATGGGCTCCTTGGTCGCTTGGGATCAAAGGCATAATGGCTCTCATTCTTGGCGGTATAATAGCGATGTTTGCAAAGAAAGGGACTTTCAGCAAAGGAAAGCTCCTCGCCGGAGAGATAGTCGGAATGATAGCGGCAGGAGCGTTCATGGTGGCAGGATATTATTTCGCAGAGGGGATCATGTATGGGAACTGGATATCTCCGCTCCTTGGTATACCTTGGAATATAGGACAGTTTGCTGTAGGCGGAGTTATTGCTGTGATTATTTCTCAAGCATTGTGCAGGACTCCGGCAAAATCATATTTTGCGTATAAGGCTGACGAAAGCGGACAGAGCGGACACCATGGAAAACATGCAGTCGCTTGACTGCAAAAATATCAAAAACATATCACAGAGTCATAATATAATATGAAAAACAGATACGAGGGGAATTCACGGCGGGGATCGTGAAAAACCCCTCGTATTTTGTAGACTTTGTTTACATACTTTTCAAAGCGTTTAAAAAATGATAGAATTAAAAACGTATTTTGGAGAGGGCAGAGAAGGGAGAGAAAATCAGTATGGATACGTTGAAAATCAAAGAAACTGTTTTTAAACCCGGAAGGCCGAAAGTAGCTGTGCCTCTTGTCAGCAGTGTGCCCGGGGAAATAATCGATGAATGTGAAGATACGGAGAAAATGCCGTGTGATGTGATAGAATGGCGCGCGGATTATTATTTGGCAGGTCTTGGAGATCTTGATGAAAGATTGAAGGAAAAGGACACTTATCTTGAGATATTAAAGATACTCGATGATATAAACTACATAGCGAAAGATAAACCTGTGATATTCACAGTCAGGACAAAACAGCAGGGAGGGCAGACCGAACTGACGGAAAAACAGGCGGAAAGCATAACGGACCTCGTGTGCGAGTCGAAGCTTGTGGATATGGTGGACATAGAGCTTCCTGCGGAGCTCAGCGAAGATTCAAAAGCGGTGCTTGCTTCCAGAATAGGACGGATACATGAAGCGGATATAAGAGTCATAATGTCGTATCATGACTTTGAGAGTATGCCGTCTCCTGCGGATATACTGGCAAAGGTAGGGTGTATGCAGGAGCTGGGAGCTGATATGTTCAAGATGGCGGCTATGGCTTACAGTAAAGAAGATGCTGAAAACCTTTTGAAAACGACTGCGTTCATGCATAAGAACGGCATCGGGCCTCTTATAATGCTGGCTATGGGCGAATGGGGAAAGACGACTCGAGTTGCGGCGGGACGATACGGATCATGTATGACTTTCGCATCGGGGAAAGAACAGTCGGCGCCGGGTCAGACAGATGCGTGGACTTTGAAAAAATGGCTCGATGACTACTATGGAGATGAGTAATGGCGGATTTTATAGAAATAAAAAATCTCGTATTTGAATATGTGAAAGATGAGGACGGACAAAAATACCGGGCGCTCGACGATGTGAGCCTTGCCGTGGAGAAAGGAAAATTTACGGCGATAATAGGGCAGAACGGTTCCGGTAAATCCACTCTTGCCAAAAATATCAACGGACTTTTGATTCCGACTGCCGGGAAAGTATATGTGGACGGACTTGATACATCGGATGACGGGAACATCTGGGAAGTGCGTCAGCGTGTTGCTATGGTTTTTCAAAACCCTGACAATCAGATCGTTTCATCGGTGGTGGAGGATGATGTGGCCTTTGGACCGGAAAATCTCGGAATAGATCCGGATGAGATAAGAACGAGAGTTGACGAGGCTTTAAAATGCGTCGATATGTATGAGCACAGAAAAAAGGCGCCGCACCTTCTTTCCGGCGGACAGAAACAGAGAGTGGCTATCGCAGGAGCGGTTGCGATGCAGCCGGAGTGCATAGTGTTCGATGAGCCGACTGCAATGCTGGATCCAAGAGGCAGGCAGGAAGTGATGACCATAATAAAAGATCTTAACCAGAGAGGGATAACGACTCTTTTGATAACTCATTTTATGGAGGAAGCGGCACAGGCGGACGCTGTGTTTGTTTTGGACAAGGGCAGGATAAGGATGAGCGGGACTCCGAGCCAGATATTTGAGAGGGCTGATGAGCTGAGAGCTTTGAGCCTGGGAGTGCCGCCTGCTGTGGATCTGGCGGAAAAACTCAGAGACAGAGGGATACATATCCCGGGAGATGTTCTCAGTACTGATGATATTGTGAGGTTTTTATGTCAATAGAAGTTAGCAATCTGACATATGTATACAGCGAAGGGCTGCCGGGGGAATCCCTGGCTATAGATGATGTGAGCTTTAACATACAGGACGGACAGCTTGTAGGTCTCATAGGGCATACCGGATCGGGAAAATCGACGCTGCTCCAGCATTTGGACGGGCTTCTTAAGCCGAAGAGCGGCAGAATAGTCATAGGCGGCGTTGATATTACCGATGAAAATACGGTGATGAGAGATATAAGAAGGAAGATCGGCCTTGTATTTCAGTACCCTGAGTATCAGCTTTTTGAAGAAACGGTGGCGAAGGACGTAGCCTTCGGACCGGCAAACCTCGGACTGTCGCAGGAAGAAGTGGATAATAGAGTAAGAGAGGCCCTCGAACTTGTAAATCTCGATTACAACGAGGTGAAGAATGTTTCACCGTTTGAGCTTTCCGGCGGACAGAAGAGGCGGGTCGCCATAGCCGGAGTCATAGCTATGCGTCCCGAGGTGCTCATACTCGATGAGCCTACGGCAGGACTCAATCCCAAAGCCCATATGGATATACTGGATATGATAAACGGGATACACAGAAAAGAAAAAAATATTATCATACTTGTGTCTCACAATATGGATGATATAGCGCGAATGTCGGATAAAGTTATGGTCATGGACAGAGGAAAGCTGGTCATGGAAGGGACGCCGGCTGAGGTCTTTTCAAGGGGAGATGAACTGAAATCAATAGGACTTGCCCTCCCTTCATCTATGGAGATCGTATCACAGCTTCGGGAAAGGGGACTGGATATCGAAGGAGAATGTCTGAGCATGGATGATGCGGCAGACAGGATAGCAGAGGTACTGAAAGCATGATAAGAGACATTACCCTCGGACAGTTTTACCCGACAGAGTCATGGGTGCACAGACTGGACCCGAGAATAAAAATAATAGCTACGATACTTTATATAGTGGCCATATTCATAGTTACGGATTTCATAGGCTTTGCCATAGCCTGCGGAGCGCTCATAGTGGTGACGGCGGTATCGAAAGTGCCGGTCAGATTCATGCTGCGCGGACTTAAGCCTGTGTTTCTCATAATAGCCTTCACTTTTATAATAAATCTGTTTATGATAAAGGGAGAGATCCTCGTATCGTTTTGGATATTCGATATTACAAAGGAGGGCCTCAGGACCGCTGTATTCATGGCGGTAAGGCTGATACTGCTGATAATAGGCTCATCGCTCCTTACGCTTACAACAAAGCCTGTAAGTCTGACAGATGGTATAGAGGCGCTGCTTTCTCCTTTTAAGAAAATAGGTCTTCCGGCTCATGATCTGGCTATGATGATGACGATAGCCTTAAGATTCATACCGACGCTTCTGGAAGAGACGGATAAGATAATGAAAGCACAGATGGCAAGAGGAGCTGATTTTGAGAGCGGCAACATACTTAGACGGGCGAGATCCCTTGTGCCTATCCTGGTTCCGCTGTTTATAAGTGCTTTCAGGATTGCGCAGGATCTGGCGATGGCTATGGAAGCAAGGTGTTACGGCGGAGACAGAAGGAAAACGAGAATGAACGGTATGTGTTTTCAAAAACGCGACTTTGCAGCGTCGGTGATCCTTGCGGGATTTCTGGCGGTCATAGTTCTTGAGAGAATATTTATATAGGATTTACGGAGTTTATATATGAGGCAGAGAAAAGCCAAGGATTTGGAAAAGAGACTTGAGCAGTGCGGCAGATATATGGTGAAATCCCCTTCTGCGGACTGCTGGGATGAATACTTTGAAGAAAAGAGAGATCTGTTTTTAGAGATAGGATGCGGCAAAGGGAATTTTATTATAAAAAAAGCCTGTGACAATCCGGATAAAAATTTTATTGCTGTCGAAGGTCAGGAGACGGTGGTGCTCAGAGCACTTGAAAAAACAACCTTCATGGAAAACAGCGGCAGAGAGCTCAAAAATCTCAAATTCATGCCGTTTTTCATAGACAGGATGGAGGATATTTTTCCGGAAAACAGTCTTTCCGGTATTTATTTGAACTTCAGCGACCCGTGGCCTAAGGCAAGACATGCCAAAAGACGGCTTACGCACAGGAAGCGTCTTGCAGATTATGCATATTCGCTCAAGCCGGAAGGTTTCATAGAGTTCAAGACGGACAACGATGAGCTGTTTGAATTTTCCCTGGAGGAAATAAAGGCCTGCGGAGGAAATATCCGGGAGGTGACGAGGGATCTTCACAGCAGCGGATATGAGTCCAGGTATACGACCACTGAATATGAAGAAAAATTCAAATCAAGAGGAAAAAATATAAATTACGTAAGATTTACCATACCCAAAACACGATAAAAAACCGGAAGAAAGCGCAGACTGGATCGTCAGCCGCATTCCGGTTTTTCTTTTGCAGGGATATTCGTGCCGATCATGGTTTGGCGGGCAATAGCCTACAGACCTTTTATATATTCTGAAGGATCTTTGTATTCGTCTCCGAGTCTAATTTCAAAGTGTAGATGTTCGGGACTGTCAAATTCGAACAGTGAGGTTTTGCCGACCTGTCCTATTATGTCTCCCTGAGAGACGACTTCCCCAAGTTCTATGAGTCCTTCCTCTGAAAGATTTCCGTACATGGATATGATGTCGTCTCCGTGGTTGATCTCCACAGTCATGCCGAACTTGTCATCCTCCTCGATCTTTGTGACGGTGCCTGAAGCGCATGCTTTTACATCACTGCCTGCCGCAGAGGCTATATCTATGCCGCTGTGAGTCATGTATTGATCGAGGGTCTCCCAGTATATGGGCATGTCCATGGAATAGTCCATGATAATTTCTCCTTCTATGGGGAGAATAAAATCCGAAGGAACAGCCGGAGTGTTTTCACTTTCGTTTTCGCGGCTGTCCACCACATTGGCGGAGGTTTCGGTTCTGTCACCGTCAACGGCTTTTTCTTCGGCAACATCGGCAACATCGCCCGGACCCATATTGTCTTTGACCTTATCTATACTGGCTTTTACTGCAAATATTGAAATAAGAGCCATAAGGCAGAAACACAGTACCAGAACGATGGCGGGTTTGTCTTTCTGCTTTTTTTCCTGTCGCATTTACTTCTCACCTCCATGATTTTATTATCGACTCATATACAGAAATTCATACTGCTAATTACTTGTAATTAAAAAAAGTCATGGTATAATGTACGCGATGACGTGCAAAGACGTAATATAATATGCAGAAAGATACAGAGGTGAATGAAATGGCAGAGTATATTTTAGCGAGAAGCAACGGGAGACATATACCCCATGAAGATAAAATTTTCGGTATAAGCAGCAGAGCGAAAGCTATGATAGCGGAAAAGGGTGCGGATAAAGTGATAAATGCGACTATAGGCTCTCTTTTGGATGATGAAGGAAATCTCGTCGTGCTTTCGTCTGTAGATGATGTTTTCAAGCATCTTGATCCTAAGGATTATGCGGATTACGCTCCTATAGGCGGGATCGCCACATTTAAGGAAGCTGTTCAGAAGGCGGCTTTCGGAGCACACAAACCTAAAGGCTACATCGAAGCTGTGGCAACTCCCGGAGGTACAGGCTCTCTCAGAAATGTGATATCAAATTATTCGGACGGCGGAGATGAAGTGCTTACTTCTGACTGGCACTGGGCGCCTTACAATACTATTGCAGGAGAGATAGGAAGAAGCATAGCGACCTTTGAGTTTTTTACTGAAGACGGAAAATTCAACTGCGACTCTTTCAGGGAAAAATCAGCGAAGCTGCTTGCGGCTCAGGAAAGTCTTGTAATAATACTCAATACGCCTGCCCACAATCCTACGGGCTATTCCCTTACCCTTGAGGATTGGGACAATGTCATAGACATTCTGTGCGATGAAGCGAAATGCGGCAAGGCGATAGCCCTCGTAATAGATGCGGCGTATATAGATTTTGCCGGGGATGAAGAAGAGTACAGAAGATTTCTTCCTAAGCTTGAAAGACTGCCGGAAAATGTTATTTCCATAATGGCCTACAGTCTTTCCAAGACTTTCACTCTTTACGGAACGAGATGCGGAGCTATGATATGTATAGCCAAGACGCCGGATATAGCAGAAGAATTCAAAGTTGTATGCGAGTATTCTTCGAGAGGATCGTGGTCCAACAGCGCTAAGCTTGCGCAGGTCATACTTTCGAGGATATATGGAGATAAAGAACTTCTCGAAAAGGTGAACGAGGAGAGAGCAAGATACAGAAATATGCTCCTGCAAAGAGGCAGAGCGTTTACTGAAGAAGCTAAAAAGGCAGGGCTCGTCACTGTGCCTTTTGATGCCGGATTTTTTGTATCGATACCTTGCAAGGACCCTGATGGTATCAGCGCTGAGTTGGAGAAGGAGGGTGTGTTCATAGTTCCTCTGGCAAAGGGCCTCAGAGTATCGGTGGCGTCCATATCCGAGGAAAAATGCCGCAGACTTCCGGCGCTTATAAAAGCTGCTATGGATAAAAAAGCTGAATAATTCCCACAGCCATCAAGTTATTGACAAAATTTTCCATTTGTGATATTATGCTTTCATAAAGAGGTATCAGAGAGTTGAAGGGAAAGGAGATAAAAATGTCGGTAAACGGTATGGCGGACAGAGATGTTACATTCGAGATCGTGGAGAATATAGGGATCATAGCCTCGTATGCCACGGGATGGAACAAGGAGCTCAATCTGGTGAGCTGGAACGGCGGAGCTGTAAAGTACGATATACGTGACTGGGACCCCGCTCACGAACATATGTCGCGCGGCGTTACTCTTCATGAAAAGGAAATGAGGACGGTGATAGAGCTTCTCAGGAAGCGGCGCACGCCGGGCAGGGTTTCGGAAGACTGCGAAGATACACAGGAAGTGCAGTAAAGCGCGGCACGGTACAGTGCAGTAATAAGAGCCGTAAAATATGAATATCATTTAAAGAACGCCCCGCAGATATTATGATCCTGCGGGGTGATTTTGTATGCTTTGAGTTGTTGTGGTATACTATAAATTACCGCAAGTATTGATTTTAAATGGGAGGATCGATCATGAAGATTGTTTTGAGACTTCAGAAGGACGATGATTTCATTGAAATAGAAAGAAAGGGTCCGCTTCCTGTTAAGGATATAGCAGATGAATATCAAAAGGAGCTTCCTTATACTGTGCTCATGGCAAGAGTGAACGGAAAGGATGAAGAGCTGACATATATGCTTGAGGAAGACTGCAAAGTGGAGCTTCTTGATATGAGGACTCATAGTGCGAATCTTGCTTACCAGCACAGTCTGTCGCTCATCTATCTCAAGGCTGTAATGGATGTTCTGGGAGATCTGGCGGTGGAAATAGAAAATTCCCTTAACAACGGGCTTTATACCGAGATAAAGACTAAGGGTAGCATCACTGCCGAACAGGTAAGAGCTATAGAGAAACGTATGCGGGAAATAGTGGATGAAGACCTGCCTATAGTGAGGGAGGTATACAGCAGACAGGAAGCTATAGAGCTGTGGGGAAAGTACAATTATCCTGAAAAATCAAGGCTACTTGAAAAAACTTCCGAAGTGAAAGAAGCAAAGTTTTACAGGATAGAAGGGTACAGGAATTTTTTCTATGGTCTAATGGCGCCGTCGACAGGGTATATAGAGCATTTTGAGCTTAGAAAATACCGCAGAGGAGTGCTGCTCAGGTTTCCTCATCCGTCAAGACCGGACAGGATGCCGGTTTTCAAAGATGACAGGAAGTTATACTCGGCCTTCGGGGAAGCTAATAAATGGCAGAAACTGCTTGAAGTTGCGTATCTTCCCGACTTGAATGAAAAGATCCAAAGCGGAGATGCAAGGGAGCTCATACTGCTCTCGGAAGCGCTCCACGAGAAAAAGATCGCAGAGATAGCTGATAAGATAACGAGACGCAAAAAGAGGATAATTTTGATCGCGGGACCTTCATCGTCCGGTAAGACCACTTTTGCCAGAAGACTGTGCATACAGCTCAGAGTCAACGGACTTTCGCCGCTTTATATGGGCACCGATGATTATTTCGTGGAAAGAAGCCAGACTCCTCTCGGCGATGATGGGCTTCCCAATTATGAAGACCTGGAGGCGCTGGATATACAGCTGTTCAACGATAATATGAACGGTCTTCTGAAAGGACGCGCAGTGGATATTCCTGAATTTGATTTTCTTGAAGGCAAAAAAGTGTTCGGCAAAAGGATCACCTCAATAAGGAATAATCAGCCTATCGTAGTAGAGGGGATACACGCTCTTAATGGAAAACTGACGGAGTATATCGATGATGATGAGAAGTTCAAAATATATATAAGTCCTTTCACGCAGCTCAATATAGACGTACACAACAGAGTGCCGACTACAGATGCGAGGATACTGAGGAGAATAGTCAGGGATTACAAGTACAGAGGACATTCGGCAGAAGCGACGCTTGCTTTGTGGCCGAAAGTCAGGGCAGGTGAAGACAAGAACATATTCCCTTACAACGGTGAAGCTGACGTTTTGTTCAATTCGGCGCTTGTTTACGAGCTTGCAATACTTAAAAAATATGCCGAGCCTCTGCTCGAGAGTGTACCTTCTGACAGCGCACAGTACAGTGAAGCTGTCAGGATGCTGAAATTCATAAAATTTTTCGAGGTGCTGGAGGACGAAAAAGATATACCGAACAATTCTATAATGCGTGAATTCATAGGCGGGAGCATATTTGTTGAGTAAACTGATACAGGAGGTAAGCGATGGAACTGAACAGAGATATGAAAATGGCTGGAAAAGTTAAGCTGGACACAGTCATAAAAAGCCTGGAAAAGAGAAATATGAACGGGTATTACTGTGAAACGGGAAAAGATGCAGCTCAGAAAGTACTCGAACTCATAGACGAAGGCAGTGAAGTTTCCTGGGGAGGCTCTGCGACTCTGGATGAGATAGGCGTCAAGGATTTGCTTAAAAACGGAAGTTATAATATAATAGACGCCATGGAAGTGAGAGAAGACAGAGAAAAAACCATGGAGCTAAGGCGCAGAGCTATGGTGTGCGATGTGTATCTGTCCAGCGTGAACGCTCTTACGATGGATGGAGAGATAGTCAATATAGATGGTACAGGAAACCGCGTGGCAGCTACTATATTCGGACCTGAAAAAGTTATTTTTGTCGTTGGGGTCAATAAACTGGTCGCTGATATTTCTGATGCTGAAGACCGAATAAAGACGGAAGCCTGCCCGCCGAACAGCATAAGACTGGGAAAGAAAACACCTTGTGCCGTGACGGGAAAATGCGCCGATTGTCTCAGTCCGGGAAATACCATATGCAGCTTCACAGCAGTTACGAGATTTTCGCCGGATAAAGACAGGATACATGTAGTGCTTGTCAATGAGGTGCTGGGGTTTTGATCTTGCTGATGAATGTAGGATACTTGGAAGACTTAGTCGGATAGATGACTTTGTTTTTTCGTTGCGTACGGTGCTATGACAATGCAAAGTTTTATGTAAACCGTACATTTATCAAAAAACATATTTTTCGGCGCTTTTTTACAAATTTTTCAGATGGAAATTTTGAGGCGAATATTTATTTGTTGATAAATTTCGGTGAAATATATAAAAATGAAACCTATTTGCGGATTTTTGTGAATTCGACTGATTCTGTGCAGCAGCACACGTGAAACCGGTTTACATAACACAAAAAATTATCAAAAACGGCCTGAAAAGGCCGTTTTTTCATAGTTTTTGAAAAATTACCCAGCAGGGGTATGATATCTGATGAACAGAAAGGATCGAACGGAAAGAATAAACAGAACGAACACAGCGGACAAAATAAAGTGAATCGTGACGCTGGATGTAAAGCGCATCGATGCTGTTTATATACTGAATACATATGCACCGCTCCAAAATAAAAATAATTAAAACTATTGAACTTACTCCAGCACACATTGCGCGATACAAATTTAGCAGGCCCTGGAACCGGAGATCAGCGGAAAATAGCGTCTTATAGGCATTTTAAAAGCAAAATAAGAAACACCTGAAAAAGTGTGACGTATATAGTGGCTGTATATATTGCAAATACAAGATTTTGATGACGAAAAAAATGCAAAAAACTTTTCTCAAAACTCTTGCATAATCGTGAATCTTGGTATATACTACAAAGGCTTGTGTAAGGCGATGACGTGGGAAGTTACCTTGCTATGGGAGAATTTCCACTGAGAATTGTCCCCACGTGAGATGGGGGCGAGGGGTTTCGCCGGATTTTTATTGTGTGAAAAATATAAGAAACACACGAGGGCGTGTATCAAGCGGCGCATCGAATGCGTAAAGCCCTGAAACCGTGTAAATATGCGGGGATTCGGTAAGAGCCCTTGTACATGAGTAGCGAAAACAGTACAAAAAGTTTTAGGAGGAAAAAATGAGCGAATTACAGAAAATCAGAATCAAACTCAAGGCTTATGATCATGCGATCCTTGATCAGTCGGCTGCGAAGATCGTAGAAACGGCAAAGAAAACAGGCGCTGAAGTTTCAGGACCTATACCTCTTCCGACTGAGAAGGAAGTTGTTACTATCCTCAGAGCGGTTCATAAGTACAAAGATTCGAGAGAACAGTTTGAACAGAGGACTCACAAGAGATTGATCGATATCACCAGCGCAACGGCAAAGACTACAGATGCTCTCACTAAACTGGATCTGCCTGCAGGAGTGGATATCGAAATCAAATTATAATTTAAAGCGAAGGGAACTCCCCTTAGTATGAGCAGGCTGGTGCCGCAAGGCACGTTGACCTACCGCAGCTCACTGCGTTCACTGGGTTAGGGCTTGCTCCGCTGTAAGAATCAAGGAGGAAAAATATGAAGACAATTTTGGGAAAAAAACTGGGCATGACCCAAATCTTCACCGAGCATGCGGTAGTACCCGTAACGGTGATAGAAGCAGGCCCGATGACGGTAACTCAGATCAAGACCGTTGAAAACGACGGATACGACGCTGTACAGTTCGGATTCGTTGATGCTAAACCGCAGAGAGTCAACAAACCTATGACAGGACATTTCGAAAAGGCCGGTGCAGCACCTAAGAAATATCTTGCAGAGTTCAAACCTGAGGAAGGCGAAACTTTCGAAGTTGGACAGGAGATCACGGTTGCTGATTTTGAAGAAGGAAAGAAACTGGACATCACAGGCACGTCAAAAGGTAAGGGCACACAGGGCAACATTAAAAGACACGGACACCACAGAGGCCCTATGAGCCACGGCTCAAAGCACAAGAGACTCGCAGGAGCGCTTGCCGCAGGTACTTATCCTTCGAGAGTATTCAAAGGAAATGCAGGTCCGGGAAGAATGGGACGCGAGACAGTTACGGTACAGAATATCGAGCTGGTGAAAGTTATAGAAGAAAAGAACCTGATGCTGGTAAAGGGTGCAGTTCCGGGGAACAAGGGCGGTATAGTCCGCATCCAGTATGCAGTAAAGGGTCAGGACAAATAGATGACTTCAGGAAGGAGGAAGTAAGATGTCAAAAGTGACAATGCTGAATATGGCAGGCCAGGAAGCCGGACAGATAGAGCTGAAAGACGAGATCTTCGGTATCGAGCCAAACCAGAACGCAGTACATGCGGTAGTAAAGAATATTTTAGCTAACAAGAGACAGGGCACACAGTCTGCGAAGACAAGAGCTGAAGTCAGAGGAGGAGGCAGAAAGCCTTTCAGACAGAAAGGTACAGGCCGACACAGACAGGGTAGTACGACAGACCCGTCGCAGGTTGGAGGCGGAGTAGTATTCGCACCAAAGCCAAGAAGCTACAGATACACACTGCCTAAGAAGCTCAGAAGACTTGCGATGCTGTCAGCGCTTTCATCGAAGGTTAAAGAAAACGAGATCATCGTACTCGATGAAATCAAATTCGATGAGCCTAAGACAAAAGAAATGGTAAAAATGCTTGAAAACATAAAGGCAGAAAAGAAAGCTCTGATAATAACAGCAGAAAAAGACGAGAACGTAGTAAGATCAGCATCCAACATACAGGGTGTGAGAACAGCTCTCGTAACGACTATGAACGTATATGAGATTATCAATCATACAAGCTTCATAGTTACTAAAGAAGCTATTGAAAAGATTGAGGAGGTGTACGCATAATGAAAACTCCTTACGATGTAATATTGAAGCCTGTTATCTCCGAACAGAGCATGGAGGACGCACAGGTAAAGAAGTACACATTCAAGGTTGCGGTAGACGCTAACAAGACAGAAGTTAAAAACGCTGTTGAAGAAATCTTCGATGTGGAAGTTGCTAAAGTAAATATTATGAACGTTGTAGGTAAGAAAAAGAGAATGGGAAGATACGTAGGCATGACATCCGCCAGCAAAAAGGCGATCGTGACCCTTACAGAAAAGAGTAAGGAAATCGAATTCTTCCAGAGTCTGTAATATAGGAGGTAGGAAACGATGGCAATAAAAAAATACAATCCGACCACTCCTGGTTTAAGAGGAATGACGGTTTCCACGTTTGAGGAAATCACTTGCGACACACCGGAGAAGTCACTTACAGTAACTCTTAAGAAGCACTCGGGAAGAAACGCCAGAGGCAAGATCACTGTAAGACACAGAGGCGGCGGATACAGACCTAAATACAGGATCATAGATTTCAAAAGAAATAAGGACGGCGTTCCTGGAACAGTGGCTACTATCGAGTATGATCCGAACAGAAGCGCCAACATCGCTCTGATAAATTATGCAGACGGTGAAAAGAGATATATCATAGCTCCAAACAAACTTTCGGTAGGCGACGTGATAGAATCAGGAGCAGAAGCTGATATCAAAGTAGGAAACGCACTTCCTCTTGCCAACATTCCTGTAGGTACTGTTATACACAATGTAGAACTCAAGCCTGGAAAGGGCGGCCAGATGGTAAGATCCGCAGGAAACGGCGCACAGCTCATGGCAAAAGAAGGAAACTTCGCTCAGGTGAGACTGCCGTCCGGAGAAGTAAGAAGAGTAAGGATCGAATGCAGAGCCACTGTCGGTGAAGTAGGAAACCTCGATCACCAGAACATCCAGATAGGTAAAGCAGGCAGAAAAAGGCATATGGGTATAAGACCGACGGTAAGAGGGTCTGTAATGAACCCTAACGATCACCCTCACGGCGGTGGTGAAGGTAAGGCCGGAATCGGACGTGTAAGCCCTGTAACACCTTGGGGTAAACCTGCTCTTGGGTACAAGACAAGAAAGAAAAACAAGAAATCCGATAAATATATCGTAAAGAGAAGAAATGAAAAATAAAAGGAAGGAGCAAATATAATGGGCAGATCACTTAAAAAGGGTCCTTTCGTAAACGCCAAGCTGCTTAAAGCCATCGAAGAGATGAACGCGGCTAACGATAAGAAAGTAATAAAAACATGGTCAAGACCTTCGACCATATTCCCTCAGATGGTGGGACATACGATAGCAGTACATGACGGAAGAAAACATGTGCCTGTATATATTACGGAAGATATGGTAGGTCACAGACTGGGAGAATTTGCTCCTACGAGGACTTACAGAGGCCATGCCGCAGATAAGAAATCAAAGTAAGAAAAGGAGATAATTGAAAATGGAAGCAAAAGCAATTGCAAAGTATGTAAGAATGTCTCCTATCAAGCTTAAGCCGGTTACCGACCTGGTAAGAGGCAAAGACTTAGATGAGGCATTGAACATTTTGAAGTTCACTCCGGGAAAAGGAGCTGAAATAGTTGAAAAGGTTGTAAAATCCGCAGCGGCCAATGCGGACGTTAAGGAAATGAATACCGATAACCTCTATGTAGCCGAAGTATATGCTCATCAGGGACCGACGATGAAGAGATGGCGGGCAGGCTCGCAGGGCAGAGCATCGATGATTTTAAAGAGAAGCAGCCACGTGGGCGTTACTCTCAAGGAAAAGAATTAGGAATAGGAGGTTCAAAGATGGGTCAGAAAGTAAGTCCTCACGGACTGAGAGTAGGCGTAATAAAAGACTGGGATTCGAAATGGTATGCAGATAAAAACAAATTCGCTGATTACCTTATCGAAGACAACAAAGTAAGAGAATTTGTAAAGAAAAAACTCTATGCTGCGGGAGTATCCAAGATACTCATCGAAAGAGCAGCTGAAAACAAGCTTAAAGTCATCGTACTTACAGCTAAGCCTGGAATGGTGATCGGAAGATCCGGAACCGGTATAGACGATCTCAAATCCGAGCTCGAAAAGATGACTAAGAAAACAATAATAATAGATATAAAAGAAGTAAGAAGAGCAGAACTCGACGCACAGCTTACAGCTGAAAGCATCGCTCAGGCTCTCGAAAGAAGAGTTTCCTTCAGAAGAGCAATGAAGCAGGCTATCGGCAGAACTATGAAAGCAGGCGCTAAGGGCATAAAGGTACTTGCTTCCGGCAGACTCGGCGGTGCTGAGATCGCAAGATCGGAAAAGTACAGCGAAGGTAATGTTCCTCTTCATACACTCAGAGCGGATATCGACTACGGTTTTGCCGAAGCCGACACGACATACGGAAAGCTCGGCGTAAAAGTTTGGATAAACCACGGCGAGATTCTCGACAAAGGTCTCAAGAGCGCTGTGCCTGAAGAAAAGGAAGGCAGAAGAGACAGAAGAAAGGGCGACAGGAGACAGAGAAGAGACGGTGAGAGAAGACCGAGAAGAGATGACAGAAGAAACGAAAGAGCCGAGGCTCCTAAGGCAGTAAATCCAAGAGTCAGAAAGACTCCGAAAGTTGATCCGGCTGAAGAAGCTGCAAAGAAGGCAGCAGAAGCACAGGTTGAAGAATCACAGGTTTCCGAAAATACAGAAACCGCTACTGAAGAATAGACATTGAAAGGAGGACACGCGTCATGTTAATGCCAAAGCGCGTTAAACGCAGAAGGGTCCACAGAGGCAGAATGAAAGGTAAAGCCACTAAGGGCAACACTATAACATACGGTGAATATGGTCTCACTGCCACAGAGTGTGGATGGATAACTTCAAATCAGATCGAGGCAGCCAGAATCGCTATGACGAGATCTGTAAAGAGAGGTGGTAAGGTTTATATCAAGATCTTCCCGCATAAGTCAGTAACTAAGAAACCTGCTGAAGTACGTATGGGATCCGGTAAAGGTGCTCCTGAGTACTGGGTAGCAGTAGTTAAACCGGGCAGAGTTATGTTTGAGATAGAAGGAGTTACGGAAGCACAGGCAAGAGAAGCTATGAGGCTTGCATCCCACAAACTGCCGGTTAAATGTAAATTTGCCATCAAAGGCCAGGAATTAGCAAAGGGTGGTGAAGCATAATGGAATTGAAGAAAATAAGAGAAATGTCGGAAGCGGAGCTGAACGCCGAACTGTTGAAGATGAAAAAAGACCTTTTTAACCTGAGATTTCAGCATGTAACAGGTCAGCTTGAAAATCCGATAAAGATGCGTGAGACAAAGAGAGACATTGCAAGAGTTAAAACGATCATAAGGGAAAAAGAACTTGCAAAGGTTCAGGACTAACGGAAAGGAGGATGGATTATGGCAGTTGAAAGAAACAGAAGAAAGACAATGGTCGGCATGGTTGTAAGCGACAAGATGGATAAAACAATTGTCGTTGCGGTAGAAGACTTCGTAAGACATTCCCTTTACGGAAAAGCGGTAAAGAGAACCAAGAAAGTTAAAGCCCATGACGAAAACAACGAGTGCAATATAGGAGATAAAGTCAGAATTATGGAGACAAGACCACTCTCTAAGGACAAGAGATGGAGACTTGTGAATATAGTTGAAAAAGTTAAGTAAAGGAGGCGCCTGGTTATGATTCAGACTGAAACAAGATTAAAGGTAGCTGACAACTCCGGTGCCAAAGAACTTTTGTGCATCCGCATACTCGGCGGAACGAGCCGTCAGTACGCCAACATAGGCGACGTTATCGTATGTGCGGTAAAGGATGCGACGCCTGGCGGAGTTGTAAAGAAAAGTGATGTAGTCAGAGCCGTTGTGGTAAGAACAAAGCACGGTGCCAGAAGAGCTGACGGCAGCTATGTTAAGTTCGACCAGAATGCGGCAGTTGTTATAAAGGATGATTTGCAGCCGGTTGGAACCCGTATTTTTGGACCGGTAGCAAGAGAGCTCAGGGATAAGGGTTTCATGAAGATAGTATCCTTGGCACCGGAAGTATTATAGGAGGTGTACGAGATGCGAATTAGAAAAGATGACACAGTAATAGTACTTGCCGGAAAAGACAAGGGAAAAACCGGGAAAGTGCTGAAGGCAATGCCTAAAGAAGGCAGAGTGATCGTTGAAGGCGTCAACATTCAGACTAAGCATCAGAAGCAGACTCAGAAAGAAGCTGCTGAGATAAAGCATCAGGAAGGTCCTATAGACGCATCCAACGTTATGTACTATGATTCAAAAGCAAAAGCTCCGACAAGGATCGGATACAAGATTGAAAACGGCAAGAAGGTTAGAGTATCGAAGAAGACCGGCGCCGTAATAGATTAGGAAAGGAGGAGACGGTTTTGACAGCAAGATTGAGAGAAACATACAAGAATGATGTGTATCCTGCGCTGATGGAGCAGTTCAAG
>UQNP01000027.1 GCA_900542385.1 uncultured Eubacterium sp. | reverse complement strand
GCGATTGCTTCCCTATGTTAGAAAACATAGAGTAAAGATGAATGATGTAGATTCGCATTATGTACAAAAATATATAGACTATATATATAAAGAAGGTTTGTCGCACAAAACAATAAAAAATCATAGAGGTGTATTGAGTGGTATTTTTAGATATGGCATAATTATGAATCAAATAAATAACAACCCTATGGAAAAATTAGAACCAGCGGTTAAACCGCCTCCTGTTGAGAATTACTATAGTGCAGAAATGTTACGGCAATTACTTGAGGATGTTAAGGACGAAAACATATACTTATCCATTCCAGTACCACTTACTATTATTTATGGGTTACGTAGGAGTGAGATATGTGGTCTAAGATGGAAATCGTTTGATTTTTTGGGTGGAAAATTTATTATTGATCAAATTATAACAGAAGCATATAAAGCTTATTCTACAGAAAAAAAGTTTGATATAATTGTTAAAAACTACCCTAAATCTAAGCAATTAAAAACATATCCCATTATAGAATATGTCCAAGATCTTTTACTGGATTTAAAGGAAAAACAAATCAAAAGTGGTTTATACAGTTCTGAAGGATACCTTTTATTAAAAGATAATGGCAAACTTATTAGACCAAACCATATTTCGGAAAAATTTAGTAAGTTTTTAAAATCAAAAGGATATCCTCATATACGGTTCCATGATTTAAGACATAGTTGCGCGTCTGCCTTGATTTCAGATAATAATAGAGATGTTTCACTAAAAGATGTTCAATTATGGTTAGGACACTCCAACATACAATCGACTATGCGTTATGCCCACATTTCAGACCTGATGTCTAAAACTCACACAGCTGAAATTATGAAAGATATTCTTAAAATAGAGAACAACGATATATAATGTAGAGAACTTTTTGCTAAAACTTCGATATTCTCTAATTTCAAGGCATTAAAAAATCCTTGTAAGTACGTGTTTACAAGGATTCATAATTGTCGGGCTATGGTGGAGCATAGGGGGATCGAACCCCTGACCTCATGACTGCCAGTCATGCGCGCTCCCAGCTGCGCCAATGCCCCGGATATGGAGCCACTGGCCGGGATCGAACCGGCCACCTGCACGTTACGAATGTGCTGCTCTGCCAGATGAGCTACAGTGGCATAACCATGCGCACATCTCAGGTGCGCACGTATTATTTTACTATGTGAAAAAACCTACGTCAATACGGACATTGAAAAATAATGATTATTTTTTCTTTCCCTAACCGGCGTTACTGTAAATCTTCTATCAGCTCGTCTATATCCTCATACTGCTGAGATTCTTCTGAATTAGGAGATATTGATGAAGGATTGTCGCTGGTGCCGAATATGAAGTAGCAGACTGCTGCGATCACAGCCATAGCAGCTACGACTATAGCAAAGGTAATGACGGATTTCTTTATTTTTCTTTTTCTTTCCGGATCATTTTTAGGGTCGTATGAATCTTCAACAGGCGTTTCAGCTCCGGATTTATCTTCAGGTGCATCCGGTGATTTGCCTGAAGCTTTGAGAGCGGCCTTTTCGGCTTTCATTTTCTCTTTTTCTTCTCTTTTCTTAGCTTTTTCAGCTTTTTTACGTTCTTTTTCTGCCTGCTTTGCAGCTTTTTTATCGGTGAATACTACAGGCTCTGCAGGCTCGGTCTGTTCGTCAGCTTCATTTGCGGCAGGCTCCGCAGTGTCCGCAGTTTTGCCTGCATCCGGAGCTTCTTCATGATGAAGCGGCCCTGCTTCAGGCTCCGGTGCATTTTCTGCGTTGTTCATAACATCTTTTATTACGGGAGCGCCGCCGGAATGCGTTTCAGCAGTGGACTGAACTGCTGCTGCATTTTCAGGTTTTGCGGCTTCTGAGACATTCGCAGCTGTCTGTGCGGCTCTGCGAGCTTTGAGATTTTCCACCTGACTGAAGATGGCGTTGAGTACTTTTTCATATTTAGCGTCATACGGCAGAACTTTTGATTCTCCGTCATATGTAAAGTAGTATGTATGATCGGCAGAATCATGTTTCAGGTTTTCCATTTTACTGTAAAAAAATTCTTTGCCGTCAAATGTGACAGATTTTGTAGTAAACTGAGCAATCTGCCCATTGGTTTTTATTTCTATGGTTTTCATATTTTCCCCCAACTTTATGGATTTTTATCAAAAAGATGGTCTTATCATAAATAAGGATTATTAATTATGATATCCTCAATTGCATTGAAAAGTCAACCTTAATATGAAAAAATTACAAATTTTAGGAGACAAAACAATACATAGATGGTATAATACTTATGGTATATTGTTTGAACTTTTATGATTGAGGAGAAAAAAGAGGTTTTACATATGGATAAGAATGCTTTAACTGAGAAAAGAAGAGAAACCGTTATAGGACTTCTTAAAAATATGAACATAAAGAAAGTTGCTGACGGAGGATTTGACAAGGATGACGTATATGATTGTATGCAGCAGCTTTGCGACTTATATGAAAAAAACATAGAAGATCTTGAAAATGCGTACGAAAGTGAAATAGTTGCGCTGAAAGATAAGTACCAGAAATACGATGATAACAACGAATTGTATGTAAGTCTGATCATGGAAGCGAAGAAGAGCAGCAATGACATCATAAATCAGGCTAAAAATGAGGTTGAGACCATACTTGCAGAAGGCAAGGAAGAAGTTGCAAAACAGGAGAGCGAGCTTGAACAGATGCGTGTAGGGCTTGAAGCTGAAAAGCAGGCTATGAGCGATGAACTCAATGCGTCAAGGCAGGCTGTCGAAGCTGAAAAAGCTGCTATGAGAGCTGAGGTTGAAGCCGAAAAAGAAAAGCTCTCTGCGTTGAAGAACAAGTATAATCAGCAGATCAACGCAATGGAAGAAGAATTCAATGAGATCAAGACGAATATACTCAGAACATCGGGAAAGATAGACAGTCTGAAGAGCAAGCTTCCTGACGATGAAGCAGTGAGCTGGGATGTAATAGATGCGGCAAACGTAGTTGATTTCCCTGCGGAAGATATAGAAGTGGAGAAAACCTTTGAAAAACCGGAAGAAGTTCCGGCAGCTGCATTACATACGGAGATGCCTGCGGCAGATGCTGCCGTGACTGATGAGAATATGACAGCTGCGGAAGAGGAGCATTCGTTTGCAGAGGAAGCGGCTGCATATGAAAATAGGGAAAGTGAAGATGCACCGGGAGAGCTTACTCTTGAAGATCTGACAGGTCCCAAAGATTCGTTTGCTGAAGAGCCGGCAGACAAACCGGCAGACGATGGTGTGATCGATCTTGACAGTTTTGATATAGAACTTCCTGACCTCAGCGAATCCGAAGGCGGAGAAAAGAACGCTGAAGAGGAGATATCTTTTGAAGGTCTGGAAGATCTTTTCAAAGAAGAGAACAAGTAACGGGCCGGCGAGAGATATGGAAGAGCTGAAAAAGAAGATCCTCGAAGAAGGCGTTGCTATTGGAACTCAGATAGTAAAGGTTGATAATTTTCTCAATCATAAACTCGATATAAAATTTTTAGACAGGATAGGCTTTGAGTTCAGGCGCAGATTCGATGGAGTCGATATAAACAAAATACTCACTGTGGAGGCAAGCGGTATAGCTGTAGCGTGTATGACGGCGCCGCATTTTGGATATCCTCCTGTGGTGTTTGCAAAAAAAGCCGTTCCCAGCACGATGACGGAAGGATTCTACAAGGCTGAGGCAAAATCTTTCACAAAGGGGACCGTTTCTGAATTCAGAGTGTCAGAAAGCTTTTTGAATGAATCTGATAAAGTGTTGATTATAGATGATTTTATGGCTCATGGGGAAGCTTCAATGGCGCTGCTCAATATAGCAAAACAGGCGGGTGCAGAAGTTGCGGGAGTAGGTGCTGTCATAGAAAAGGGTTTCCAGGGCGGAAGTTCCAAGATCCGAGAGGCCGGATGCAGGGTTGAATCTCTTGTGGTCATAGAGAAAATAGAAAACGGCAACATAACATTTGCGTAACGATATATTGGTGTGCATCGATGCGTATAATAAAGGGAATGAATAAAATAAAGTTCGCTATATAGCGGACTTTATTCTTTTTTTGACAAAAAATTGCATTGCTCGCAGGTTTTTTTGTTGGCTACCGGCTGAATAAGCTTTATAATAATGGTATATTCTATTTTTACACACAAGAATACGGAGGAGAAACACAATGAAAAAAGTACTTGTATTGGTGCTGTCTATCGTAATGGTGCTGGCATTTGCGTCCTGTGGGGGAGACGACAGCGCAGATAACGGAGACAGCGTGAAAGTGGGCTGCATATTTCTCGGCTCTGTCAATGACGGGGGATTTTCACAATGTATGAACGAAGGTCTTGAAGCCGCCGCGAAAGAAAATGGCATGGAGCTCATAAAGAAAGAAAATGTAAGCGACAGCGACACTCAGGCATCAAAGGATGCGGCGACTAATCTCATCGACCAGGGATGTACTGTAATAGTCGGCTGTTCATATGGCTTCGGCGATGCACTTAATGAACTTGCGAATTCAGGAGAATATGACGATGTAACTTTCCTGCATTTCTCAGGTCCTTATCAGAATGAAACAAACCTTGAAAACTTCTTCGGGTCCATGGAAGAAGCAAGATATCTGAGCGGTATGGCTGCCGCAGCTACGAGCGAGACGGGAACTCTCGGATATGTAGCGGCTCATCCTTATACGGAAGTTCAGATAGGAATAAATGCCTTCACTCTCGGTGCACAGGCAGTAGATCCTGATGTTGAAGTAAAAGTTGTATATATCAACACATGGGGAGATGCTGAGCTTGAGAAAGCGGCGGCAGAGCAGCTTATAAGCGAAGGATGCGACGTCCTGACTTATCACGCAGACTCGACTGCTACACAGCTTGCAGCTCAGGAAGCAGGAGTTTATACTACGGGCTGGAACTACAACAACAACGTTGCAGGTGACTATTACATCACAGCACCTTACTGGGATATGTCGGCATACTTCACACCGACATTTGCTGCGATACTCGATGGAAGCTTTGCTCCTACGGGTAACCAGCCTTTCAGCAGCTACGGATCAATGGAAAGCGGACTTATACGTATAGATGATTTCGGCCCGGCTGTTCCTGAAGATGCTGTAAAACAGATCAACGAAGTCAAGGCTCAGATGGAAAACGGTGAATTCAAAGTATTCTCAGGTGAGATAATGTACAATGACGGAACTGTTCTCTGCAAAGACGGACAGGAGCTTACCGATCAGGAAATCTGGAAGATAAGCGGCGAAGTTGAAGGTGTAACGGCAACTTCCAATTAGTATACAGACAGAAATCTATAATAAAATGATGCAGTATGAGGGGAACCGTGCAGGTGCCCCTTATGCTGTTTATATGAGAAGCTTTGGTACATAGACGTTTTGGAGGGAAACAGTGGAGCAGAATTTTGCAATAGAAATGAAGAACATAAGCAAGACCTTCGGCTCTTTAAAAGCTAACGACAGTGTAGAGCTGTCTGTGCGTAAAGGAGAAGTACACGCCTTGCTTGGAGAAAACGGCGCAGGGAAATCGACGCTCATGAATATGCTGTCCGGAATATACACTCCTGATACGGGCACCATAAAAATAGATGGAGAAGAAGTGCATTTTTCTTCGCCTAAGGATTCCATCAAAATGAGAATAGGAATGATACATCAGCACTTTAAACTGGTTGACGTGATGACTGCAAAGGAAAATGTGGTGATAGGTCAGCCGGGAAGTTTTTTCATGCACGGGAAGGTGCTGTCGGAAAAAATAAAAGAGCTGTCTGATAAATACGGACTCGATATAGAGCCGGATAAAAAAGTTTACGATATGTCGGTGGGAGAAAAGCAGACTCTTGAGATCATAAAAGTGCTTTACAGAGGAGCCAATATCCTGATAATGGACGAGCCTACGGCAGTACTGACTCCTCAGGAAATCAAAAAACTCTTCCGTGTTATAAGAAATATGAAGGAAAAGGGATGTTCCATCGTTATAATAACCCATAAGCTGAACGAAGTGATGGAGATCTCAGACAGAGTGACAGTGCTTAGAAAAGGCAGGTCAGTAGGGACTGTCAACACAGATGAAGTTAAAGTGTCAACTCTCATAGAAATGATGGTCGGCAAAAAAGTTGACCTGTCAATAGAGAAGAAAAAGTTCGCTGAAAAAAGACCGCTGCTCAAACTGGATGAAGTGACCGTATTCGACGGAGAGGGTAAAGCAGCACTGTCCAACGTCAGCTTTGAGATCAACTCTCACGAGATAGTAGGCGTTGCAGGAGTAGCGAACAGCGGACAGAAAGAATTGTGCGAATCCATAGCAGGACTCATAAAGGTAAATAAAGGGAGGATATATTTCGAGGACAGCAACATCGTTGGCAAAACGCCGCGGGATATAATAAAGCTGGGGATCAGGATGGGATTCATCCCTGAGGATCGTCTCGGAATGGGACTCGTCGGAAGCATGGATATAGTGCACAACATGATACTGAAAGATTACCAGAATCAGCCGGGGATAATACTGAGACGCGGGCCATGTGTCAAAAAGGCGGAGAAGATAGTAAAGGAACTGGATATTCAGACTCCGAGCATATATACTCCTGTAAAGAAGCTTTCCGGAGGAAACGTGCAGAAAGTCCTCCTGGGAAGGGAGATAGATTCGTCACCGCGGGTCCTCATAACGGCGTATGCAGTAAGAGGACTGGATATAGGAGCCTCCTATAAGATATATGACCTTTTGAATGAGCAGAAGGAAAGCGGAGTAGGAGTCCTGTTCGTAGGAGAGGACCTGGATGTTCTGATGGATCTGTGCGATAGGATAGTCGTACTGTGTCACGGAGAAGTGACAGGAATAGTCGATGCCGATAAGGTGAGCAAGGAGGATATAGGATTGCTTATGACAGGAAAACAGGAGGTGGGAGCGTAATGGGATTTTTAAGGATCACGAAGCGCGATGACCTGCCGCGCAGAAAAGAGATAATGATAACTCTGCTGGCAATATTACTGTCGATAGTTTTTGCAGGAGTGATCCTGCTGATATTCGGTCTTAATCCGCTTCATATTTTTAAGGAAATAGTGCTGGGATCAGTCGGGACTGAACTCAGAATAAAGCAGACGATAGTAAAGGCAGTGCCTCTTCTTATAACTTCACTGGGAATAATAGTTGCTTTTAAAATGAAGTTCTGGAATATAGGAGGAGAAGGACAGATAACGATGGGCGCTCTTGGCGCAAGCTGGGTCGCTTTGAATTTAAGTCCTGATATGCCGGCTCCGGTGATGATACTGCTGATGATGATCGCAGCAGCTGTCTGCGGAGGAATATGGGCTTTCGTTCCGGCCATATTCAAAGCAAAGCTCGGCACGAACGAGACGATATTCACTTTGATGATGAATTACGTAGCCATAAAATTCGTTACATATCTGCAATACGGTCCGTGGATGGATCCGGCTGCAAATGGATTCCCTAAGATCGCCATGTTTCCGGATAACGCTGTGCTTCCAAGCATAGGCGGGATCAATATAGGCTGGATACTGGCGATAATCGCTACAGTGTTTATATACTTCTTTATGAACCATACGAAGCTGGGATATGAAATATCTGTTGTAGGTGAAAGCATAGAAACTGCAAGATATGCAGGTATGAACATCAGCAAAGTGATAATAGTTGCGATGGTGGTTTCGGGAGGTCTTTGCGGTATAACAGGAATGATACAGGTTTCCGCCATAGAAAAGACTTTAGTGTACGGTATCGCCAACAATTATGGATTTACGGCAATAATAACAGCATGGCTTTCTAAGCTCAATGCCGGATATGCTCTTGCTGTATGTGTGGTATTTGCTATGCTTATACAGGGCGGAGAATATATACAGATCGCACTTGGAGTGCCAAGCGCCGTATCGGATATCGTTCAGGGACTTGTGCTGTTTTTCGTTCTTGGAAGTGAATTTTTCATGCGATATAAAGTGCATATAGGGAAAAATGCTAAGGAGGTGGCATGATCATGGTAGAATTTCTGGCATCTTGTGTAGTAGCAGGTACACCTCTTGTATTTGCGACGGTAGGAGAACTGATAACAGAAAAATCCGGAAGTCTCAACCTTGGAGTTGAAGGTATGATGCTCATAGGGGCAGTCATGGGATTTTTAACGGGACTGAATACGGAAAGTCCGCTGCTTGCCATAACTGTAGCGGCAATTGCGGGCGCTGCCGGCTCCCTCATATTCGGACTGCTTACTGTAACCCTCAAGGCAAATCAGATCGTCTGCGGACTTACGCTGACGATTTTCGGCACCGGATTTGCACAGTTTGTGGGAGAGTCTCTTCTCGGCTCCAGCGCACCTTCGGCGATAACATCCTTTTTCGGAAAGCTGGATATCCCTGTTTTGGGAGATATTCCGATCATAGGACCTATTTTCTTCAGACAGGATATATTCATATATATAAGTTATGTGGTATGCGCCCTTGCTGCGGTATATATGTATAAAACGAGGATGGGATTAAATCTTAAAGCTCTCGGAGAAAACAACGCGGCGGCAGATGCGTCAGGCATCAATATAACACTGTATAAATACGTGCATATATTGATAGGCGGAGCTTTGTGCGGACTTGGGGGAGCTTATCTTGCACTGGTAAGAATGCCTATATGGCAGGAAAATATCGTAAACGGCAGAGGCTGGATCGCGGTAGCCCTCGTAATTTTTGTCGCGTGGAATCCGATAAAAGGATTCTTTGGAGGAGTTCTTTTTGGAGGCCTCAGCATATTGGGGCTGAAACTTCAGGCTATGGGATTCGGAGTGTCCCAGTATCTCGTAGATATGATACCGTATGTTGCTACGATATTGATCGTAATATTCAGTACATATAAAAAGAGAAAAGAAAGTCAGCCTCCGGCAGATCTTGGAAACAATTATTTCAGAGAGGAGAGATGATATATGGTATATGTTCATTTAGCTGATGGATTTGAGGAAGTGGAAGCTCTTACGGCAGTGGATGTACTGAAGCGGGCTGGCGTAGATGTTAAGATGGTATCCGTAACAGGGGAAAAAACTGTGACGGGAACTCATGGAATAAAAGTCTGCGCAGACGTGATATTTGAGGAAGCCGATTATGACGGCTGCAGCATGATAGTGCTTCCGGGAGGACTTCCGGGTGCCGAGAATCTCAAAAATCATACAGGCTTGAATGAAAAAATAGATGAGTTCATACAGCAGGGAAAAGATCTTGCCGCCATATGTGCAGCGCCTATGGTGCTTGGTGCTCATGCACAGCTCTCAGGGAAGTCTGCAACTATATATCCGGGTATGGAAAATCAGCTTGGGAGCCTCACGCCTGTCAGCGCTGAAACGGTGCAGGACGGGAATATAATCACGGGAAAAGGTCCGGCTTTTGCGATGAAGTTTGCTCTTGCGCTGGTAGAGCACATCAGAGGCGTGGATGCTGCGAAAGAAGTAGCTGACGGTCTGCTGTATGCTGTGATGAGATAAAAGGAAAAGGGGGTGAGGATAGATGGAACAAAATAAGATCGATATGCACATTCATACTTTTTATTCCGACGGACAGGCAGCTCCGGCAGCTATAGTAAAAAAAGCGAAGGAGCTTGGGTATGAAAAGATCGCAATAACAGATCACGATGGAACAGATGGGATAGAAGAAGCACTTCAAGAGGGTAAAAGAGAAGATATTGAAGTCGTGCCGGGAATAGAGCTGGCCAGTGTGACGGATAATGGTATAGGTCTTCATATCCTGGGATACGGCATAGACAGAGAAAGTAAGGAGCTGAAAAATACCCTGTCTATCCTTGCAGAAAAAAGGGCTGACAGAAACAGGAAGCTCATAGAGGTTTTGAATGAAATGGGATATGAGATCGATGAAGAAGATCTCAGAAGATTTCAGCCCAATGATTTCATAGGTAAGCCGGTGATAGCGAGAGCTCTCGTTGAAAAGGGCTATGCAAAGGATGTTTCGGAAGTTTTTAATAGCGATAAATTTCTTGCAAACAAGCGGGCAAAAGCGATAAAAAAAGAAAAAATAGATTTCGCGGAAGCCGTAGCTGTTATAAAAGCAGCAGGCGGCTCTGCGGTGCTTGCTCATCCCATACAGACGAGACATATAGGAAAGCCGGGAAGCAGAGAGTTTTACGATAACATATCTGAGATAATAGATGTTCTAAAAGGCTTCGGACTTGAAGGTCTTGAATGTTTTCATCCGGATCAGAACAGAGAACAGACTCTCGAATTTATAAAGATCGCAGAAGATCGCGGACTTTATATAACAAGGGGTTCGGATTTCCACGGAAAGGATTTTGCTGAAGCGGAAAAAACTGCGGAAGTATAAAAAGGACATTTTTCCTGAATCGATTCACAAAAACTGGGAATAATACACATGTATTCTATTCCCGGGAGGGAAAAAATCCGAAAGGAAACATTGTGATGAAAATTTTTTCAGGAAAAGAGTCCGAACCCGTCCCCAGTAGGGTGGGGACAGTAATAGCGATAATTGTGATGACTATCATATCATCATCCGCGTCAGCGGTGGAAGCTGCTGTGAAGGAAGGTTGGGAGCCGCCTGTTTTAACTGCTGAGGGAAGCGTGGTAAAGCCCCCGTGGTATATAACGGTCGACGGCAGAAAAGTAGCTTTAGTAGAGTCAAAAGAAGCGGCGAACGAAGCTGTGAGCAATGTGATAGAAAGATATGCCGGAAATGAAAATTCTGTTCTTGATGTAAAAATTGAGGAGAAAACATCTGCGGAAAAGATGGAGCTTAAAAACGGAGATAAAATGCCGGAAGTGTTTACGGTGAAAGAAGCTGAAGAAAAGCTTATCTCCGGAAACGGTGGAAAAAGCTATATAACTGTGACGACTACAGAAGAAGAGATCGACAGTGAAGTGATAGACTTTACGGAGGAATACAGGCCTGACGATGAACTTTATGTAGGCGAATCAGAAGTGGAAAGTGAAGGAAAACAAGGAAGCAAAGAAATCGTAAAAAGAGTCGTAAAACAAAACGGAAATACAGTGGAAGAAGAAATCGTAGATGAAGAGATAAAAGAAGAACCGCGTGAACGCATTATACGGACGGGAACGAAAAAGACGGCGGATTATGGAAACAGTTCCTCCATGTATGAAGAAGGCGACCTTTCATATGATGAAGATGCTGTTTATATGAAGCTTAAGACGCCGGTCAACGGAGGAAGGATCTCTTCCGATTTCGGTCAGCGCAACGGAGATTTTCACAGAGGTCTTGATATAGCTTTGCCGCAGGGAAGCGATATATATGCTGCTGACAGCGGGTATGTGTACTATTCCGGATGGTGCGGAAGCTATGGGAATATAGTAAAGATAGATCATGGTAATGGTATGCAGACGTATTATGCTCACTGCAGTGAGCTTTTGGTAAACAGCGGTCAGAGGGTCGAGCGCGGCGAGCGGATAGCTCTTGTTGGATCTACAGGGAACTCCACAGGACCTCACGTCCATTTTGAAGTGATAATAAACAGGTCATGTGTAAATCCTATCGAATTTATAGATTTTTAAAACAACTGACATTGCGTGGGAAACGCATATATGTTAAGATGTAAAGTGGATTTAAATATCCACTTTTTTTCTTAACATAAAGTTTGAGGACGGTAAAATGGCTTTTTTTAAAAATATAAGAGAAGATATAAAGGCGGTCTTAGAGCAGGACCCGGCGGCGAGAAACAGCTTTGAAGTGTTGTTGTGCTATCCCGGCATATGGTCCATCATATTTCACAGACCGGCTCATTATCTCTATAAACACAATATGAAGCTTCTGGCCAGAGTTATATCGCAGCTGGCAAGATGGTTTACAGGCATAGAGATACATCCGGGAGCAGTAATAGGGAAACGATGCTTTATAGATCACGGCATGGCGGTAATAATAGGAGAGACCAGTGAAGTGGGTGATGACGTTACCATATATCAGGGAGTCACCCTTGGAGGTACAGGAAAAGATACAGGGAAGAGACATCCTACCATAGGTAATCATGTAGTGATAAGTTCGGGGGCGAAAGTTCTCGGTCCGTTCAAAGTAGGAAATAATGTGAAGATAGGAGCGGGATCGGTAGTTTTGAAAGAAGTCCCGGATAACTGTACTGTAGTAGGCATACCCGGTACTATAGTAAGAAGGAACGGAAAGCCTACATCTGATCTGGATCAGGTAGATCTTCCGGACCCTGTGGCAGTGGAACTTGAATGTCTCAGGAGAAGAGTCGTAGAACTTGAAAATATCGTAGCGGCAAATCTGGGAGTGAAAAATATACATAAGTGCAGCGAAGACTGTCAGTATCCTAATATCATGAAGGAGATGAAAGACGGCTCTCTGGATCAGATATATGATGAGACTGCGGTAAGAAAGCTGGAGGAAGAATACAAAGAGGAATACACAGAGGAAGAGGCGGAGGAAGAAAATGAAAATTTATAATACGCTTACAAGAAAAAAGGAAGAATTCAAGCCGATAAGAGAGGGAAGCGCAAGTATATATGTATGTGGCCCTACGGTTTATAATTATTTTCACATAGGTAATGCCAGACCTTTTGTAGTATTTGATACGCTTAGAAAATATCTGGAATACAGAGGGTATAAGGTGAAATTTGTGCAGAATTTCACCGATGTGGATGATAAGATAATAAACAGGGCGAGGGAAGAAGGTACTTCAGCTCAGGAAATAAGCGAGAGATATATAGAAGAATATTATAAAGACGCTGCGGCTTTAAATGTAAAAAAAGCCGATGTACATCCGAAAGTATCAGAGCATATTCCGGAGATCATAGATTTCGTAAGAACTCTGGTGGACAGAGGATATGCCTATGAAGTCGATGGAGATGTATATTTTTCTACGAGAAAATTTGACGGATACGGAAAGCTTTCCAAGCAGAACATAGAGGATCTTGAGTCCGGTGCTCGTATCGCGGTGGGCGATATAAAAGAAGACCCGCTTGATTTCGCACTGTGGAAAGCAAGGAAAGAGGAAGACGAGATAGCGTGGGAAAGCCCATGGGGCATGGGAAGACCGGGATGGCACATAGAATGTTCAGCTATGGCAAAGAAACATCTGGGAGATACAATAGATATACATGCGGGAGGACAGGATCTGCAGTTCCCTCATCACGAAAATGAGATCGCTCAGTCGGAGTGCTGCAATGGAGTTCCTTTCGCCAACTATTGGATGCACAACGGATATATTACCATAGACAATGAAAAGATGTCCAAATCAAAGGGCAACTTTTTCACGGTGAGAGATATACTCAAAGACTATGATGGGGAAGTAATAAGATTTTTCCTGCTCTCAGGACATTACAGGAATCCTATAAACTTCAGCGATTCTCTGATGGAGCAGGCAAAAGCAGGCCTTGGAAGGATGCGCAATGCCAAGTCAAATCTGGAATACCTGATGTCAAACGGAACTTCGGAAATGACCGAGGATGAAAAGAAAAATATAGAAAGTTATGATAAATACAGACAAGAGTTTATATCCGCTATGGATGATGACCTCAATACGGCAGATGCCGTATCGGCTGTGTTTGAATTGATAACGGCTGTAAATACAGATATAAAGGACGGCGCGAGCAGGGAGTTTGCGGGGAAATGTCTTGATATCTTAAATGAGCTTACAGAGGTGCTCGGTATTTTGAGACAGGCCGAAGATGATGAAATAGGCGAAGATATAAAAGCTCTTGTTGAAGAAAGACAGGAAGCCAGGAAGGCAAAGGACTTCAAAAGAGCCGATGAAATAAGAGATATGCTCAAGGAACGCGGCATAATACTTAAGGACACGCCGCAGGGTGTACAGATAGTAAAAGAACAGCATTGAGAACAGCAAAGCACATAGATTATGAAAGTTGAAAATATAAACGAGATAAATACTGCCGCTCTGGCGTACATGGGAGATGCCGTCTATGAACAGGCTGTACGTGAGTATCTTATAAAAAGAGGACTTTACGATACGAACAGGCTGCACAGAGAAGCCACATCCTTTGTAAGTGCTTTCGCTCAGGCGCATATAATAAAAGAACTGTTTGACGATCTTGATGAAAAAGAACAGGCGCTGGTTAAGAGGGCCAGGAACAGGAAAGTGACGACGAAGGCGAAAAATGCCGATATCGTAACGTACAAATGGGCCACGGCATTTGAAGCGCTGATAGGATATCTTTATTTGACAGAACAGACAGAACGGCTCACATGGGTTATTGATATAGCTGTGAATATCGCAGGAGGACGAGATGGGAAATAAAAAAAAGAGAAAAGTGAGGAATAAGACTAAGGATGTCCTCATGGATTATTACAAGACAAATATGGAATACGATGAGGAAAACAGGAGACGTCAGAAGGAAGAAGGCGTTACCACAAAGGGTCTTAAAAACCTTACATATACGGAAAAGACCTATATCGTCATCATTGTCTTGGGCTTGATAGGAATAATCATAAAATACGTGATACTTTGATCGGAGGGATAAAATGAGCAAAGCGGACGTGCTTTTTGCGGATATGTGCCGCGATATACTTGACAACGGATTCTCAAGTGAAGGACAGACTGTGAGAGCAAAGTGGGAGGACGGTACGCCGGCCCATACCATTAAGCGATTCGGGATAGTAAACAGATATGATCTTCAGGAAGAGTTCCCTGCATTGACTCTGAGACCTACGGCAATAAAGTCGGCGGTGGACGAAATGCTGTGGATATGGCAGAAAAAATCAAACAACATCAATGATCTCAGCACCCATATATGGGATGAATGGGCAGATGAAGAGGGAACTATAGGCAAGGCTTACGGTTATCAGATGGGAGTAAAGTATAAGTTTCCTCACGGGGAGATGGATCAGGTCGATAATGTGATATGGCAGCTTAAAAATACACCCTATTCCAGAAGGATAATGACGAATATGTATAATTTTGCAGATCTTACGGAAATGGGACTGGAGCCGTGTGCTTACAGCATGACGTTCAATGTCACAGGGGACAGATTGAATGCGGTGCTCAATCAGCGCTCCCAGGACATACTGACTGCCAACAACTGGAACGTAGTACAGTATTCGGTACTTCTTCATATGCTGGCTCAGGTAAGCGGACTGAAGGCGGGAGAGCTGGTGCACGTCATTGCGGATGCGCATATATACGACAGACACGTGGATATAATCAGAGAAATGATAGAAAGACCTCAGTATCCTGCTCCTAAATTCAGGCTGAATCCGGAGATCAAAGATTTCTATGATTTCACAGTTGACGATATAGCAGTAGAAAATTATGAAAAAAATCCTCAGATAAAAAACATACCGGTAGCGGTTTAAAAGGAGAGTTGAATGAACAGCATAGTGGTCGTAGATGAAAACTGGGCAATAGGGAATGAAGGCAGACTGCTTGTGCATTTGCCGAGAGATCTGAAATATTATAAAGAAAAGACTACAGGAAATCATATAATCGTGGGAAGAAAAACACTGGAATCGTTTCCGGGAGCCAAGCCGCTCCCGAACAGGACGAATATAGTGCTGACAAGGGATGAAAACTACTCAAAAGACGGCTGTATGATATGTCATTCTGTTGAAGAAGTTATGGATTTTATCTCTGCCTTCGATGCGGAAAGCATATTTGTAGCAGGGGGAGCGGAAATTTACAGAGAGTTTTTCGACATATGCGATACGTTTTTTGTAACTAAGATATACGATAAATTCAAAGCCGACAGGTATTTCCCGGATCTCGATAAAGAAGGCGGATTCGAGGTTCAGTGGGAAAGCGAAATGCAGGAAGAAAAAGGTGTAAAGTACAGGTTTTTTAAATATGTCCGAAGTAATAACAGGTAGAAATGCCGTATTAGAAGCTCTTAAAAGCGGCAGAGAAATAGATAAGATAACTGTGGTAAAGGGCGCTGAAGGCTCAGTGAAGAAGATTGCAGCCATAGCACGTGAAAAAAAGATACCGCTTTATTACAGTGAAAAAAACGCTTTCGACAGGATAGCGCCGGGAGAGCATCATCAGGGAGTAATAGCGGCGGTATCGGATTATGTTTACTGCAGTATTGAAGATATGATAAGGAAAGCGGAAAAAAAGAATGAAGCCCCTTTTCTCGTTATTTTGGACGGAATAGAGGACCCGCACAATCTGGGGGCGATAATGCGTACAGCTGAGTGCGCAGGAGCTCATGGAGTGATAATCCCTAAGCGGCGAAGCGTTTCCGTAAACGATACGGTTTATAAAACATCTGCGGGAGCAGTGGAATACGTTATGTGTGCCAGAGTTACGAATCTGGCGAGAGAAATAGAGGCATTGAAAAAACGCGGTATATGGACTGCGGCGTGCGATATGGACGGAAGTTCTGTCTATGAAAGCGACCTGTCAGGACCTGTGGCAGTAGTTGTAGGCGGGGAAGGATCGGGAATAAGCCGCCTCGTTAAAGAAAAGTGCGATTTTACAGTGTCTATCCCAATGAAGGGAAATCTGAACTCTCTGAATGCTTCGAATGCTGCTGCGATAACGATGTATGAGATCGTAATGCAGAGAGGAATACGATGAATACAGTCAATGATAATTCAGATAAACTCAACGATATAAAAGATGTTTATGCGGAAAAATCAGATAAAGATCTTGTGCTTATGGCGCAGGAGGGAGATTTAAAAGCAGAGGAGTTCCTTATGCGCAAGTATAAGGAAACTGTGAAGCGAAAGTCCCATTATTATTTTATGGCGGGAGCTGATGAGGATGATATCGTACAGGAAGGTATGATAGGTCTGCTCAAAGCCATCAGGCAGTATGATCCTTTAAAAGATGCGTCTTTTGGGACATTTGCCGGAGTCTGCATAACGAGCCAGATAATAAACGCGATACGGGCTGCGGGAAGAGAAAAGAACAAGCCGCTGAATAATTCTGTACCTTTGAGCAAACCGATTGGAAGGGAGAATGAAGATATAACTCTGGCGGATACTTTAAAAGCCGGGTCTGTAGGCAATCCTGAAGCGTTTATAATAATAAAGGATGTAGTGTACTACATAATGCACAACGGGGACAATATATTCAGCGATTTTGAGATGCAGGTGCTGAGTGAAATAATAAAGGATGGAGATTACGGGAACGTCGCAAAAAAACTTGGAAAAAATTATAAGTCCATAGACAATGCGATGCAGAGGATCAAGAAAAAAATAGTCGGATATA
>UQNP01000026.1 GCA_900542385.1 uncultured Eubacterium sp. | reverse complement strand
ATAAATGATTTATATTTTAACGTTATTTAGATTCGGAATCTCCCCCTGATTCTCCATCCCCTGAAATCTCTGCCTGAATATTTTCTGAAGAAGCGGCATCGGCTTTTGCTCTTGCTTTCAGCTCTTTCATATGTTTGTAATAAGGAAAGAGAAAAACAAGGGTAGCGATATTAAATGTAAGCCACATTCTTACGCAGAATAAAAAAAGACCTTCCGATCCGCCGCTGTCCGTCATCAGTAAAGGTCTGACTGCCAGTACTGTCGATGCGATGAAGCATATAGCCGGTAATATTAGACCTATATATCGGTTGCGACGCTCGCAAAGATATTTCTGTATGCTGATTATCAAATACATTGCTACAAGTGCCGATGGGAATATTATTACCATCTGATCGGCGTCCATTCCCTGTAGTATCTGCATATCCTAAGCTCCTCCTGAATTAACAACAGTGTAATTGTACACTTCTAAAATTATCGTAGATAGGAAAAAACGGAAGTTGACCGAGGTAAAAGTAGGTGATATTATAAAAACGGAAAAAACTAGTATTCTGATTTATACTAACAGGTAAAGGTTATGTCATTTGTCATAAGCAGAAAACAATATCTGGCACCGAGCGAGTCGAGAGTTCAATATGAGCCTCTGATATTTGAAGAGGAAGGTTTCGAAGTAAAGAAGATAGATGTTACTTTCGGACATCCTTTGTATACGACGGTTGCCGATATTTTTTACATAAAATCGATTTCAGACGAGCGAAAGATGCTGCCGATAATTCCCGATGGCTGCATGACGCTTGTTTTTTTCGGAAATAAAGAGAAAGAAAATATACAGGCATATATATGCGGAGTTACGGACGAAATTAAAAAAATCAGCATAGAGCCGGGAGAATACTACATATTCATCAGATTTCTCCCCGGGATAGGGTTTTCTCTCATAAATCAGCCTGCCAACAAGTTGACGAACAAAGCGCTGCCTTTGAAGGGAAACTTGGTAGGAGGAGAGCAGATAATATCTATTTTGGAAAGGGAAACGCAGCTGATCGAAAGGATAAGGCTCATATCGAAGGTAATACGTGTCAATTTTCATTCCGAGTCAAACAAGTATCTGATAAAATACTGTACAGAAAGGATACTTCAGACGCAGGGAAATATAAAAGTCGAAGAACTCGCGGACGAAACAGGATTCACATCCAGACATATAGGAAAAATGTTCGAAAGATGTGTAGGCATATCGCCCAAGCTGTATTCACAGATAATAAGGCTGCAGCTGTCTATGACGAAAATACTGGAGGACAGGAACATGCTGCTTGTGGATATAGCGATAGACAGCGGATTTTTTGATCATGCTCACATGAACAGGATGTATAAGAAGCTCATTCATTGTTCATCGGGAGATTTCAGGAAGAATTTATTTAACGGATTGGATTATGAACATATCGACGATTACATTTCAGTAGGCTGAAGGCGAAAATTAGAAAGCCGCGGAATTAGTGCAGAAAGGAAATCACGATGAAAAAGAAAAAGTATTACATTGGCCTGGATCAGGGGACTACGGGAACGACAACATTGATCCTCGATGAGAATTGGAACATCGTAGCGAGAGGTTATAAGGAACATAAACAGTATTATCCTAAGCCTGGCTGGGTAGAGCATGATCCCCTTGAATTATGGCAGAGGGTGATCGAGTCGATGACTATGGCCCTTGAAGTTGGAGACGTAGATCCTGAAGATGTTGCCTGTATAGGTATAGACAATCAGGGGGAGACGGTAATGCTCTGGGATAAGATTACGGGAGCTCCTCTTTACAATGCTATAGTGTGGCAGGACAGAAGAATGGCCAGATATGCCGATGAGCTTACTAAAGATCATGGAGAGCTGATAAGAGAAAAGACAGGACTTATGGCTGATTCTTATTTCAGCGGTCCGAAAATAAAGTGGATCATAGACAATGTTGACGGGGTCAAGGAAAAAATAAAAGAAGGAAGGGTACTTGCCGGAACTCTCGATTCATGGCTCATATGGAAGATGACCCACGGAAGAGTCCATGTTACGGATTGCTCCACTGCCTCAAGAACGATGATGCTGAACATACATACGGGGAAGTGGGATGACGAGATCCTCGATATCCTCGGCATAAACAGAGCAATACTGCCGGAAATATGCGACAGCGCTATGGTTTACGGATACACCGATCCTCTTGATTTTCTTGGCGCAAGGATTCCTATATCGGGTTCGGTTGTAGACCAGCAGGCGGCATTGTTCGGACAGGCATGCTTTTCGCCGGGAACTATAAAGTGCACATACGGCACAGGGTGCTTCATGCTTATGAACACGGGAAACAAAGCCGTATACTCAAAGAACGGACTTCTGACCACCGTTGCGTGGAGACTTAATAAAAAAATGTCCTTTGCGCTTGATGGAGGCATATATATAACCGGAGCAGCTACGCAGTGGCTCAGAGACGGAATAAAGATAATAGACAATGCAGCTCAGACTGAGCAGATGGCATATGATGCCAAGTCCAACGGAGGAGTTTATTTCGTACCTGCATTTTCGGGACTTGCAGCGCCTCACTGGGATTCCTATGCAAGAGGCACGATGGTCGGTATAACAGGAGGCACTACGAGAGAGCATATAGTCAGAGCTACCCTTGAGTCCACTGCATATCAGGTAAAAGACAATTTGGATGTAATGAACATGGATGCAAGTATGCCGATAACTATTCTGCGAGCAGATGGAGGGGCTGTTGCAAATAATTTCCTGATGCAGTTCCAGGCCGATATACTCGGCATACCGGTAGACGTACCGGTGATAAAGGATACGACGGCTCTTGGAGCAGCACAGCTGGCAGCCCTCGGCATAGGTGAATTCGATTCTATAGAAGATCTTGCAAGCAACTGGAAGCTGGCTAAGAGATACGAGCCTAAGATGGGGGCGGAAGAGAGAGAAACTCTTCTGTATAATTGGCACAGAGCAGTTGAAAGGGCTAAGAACTGGTCTGAAGAATAGGCAAAAACAGTGATAGCTGTTTTAATAAATCAATAGCAAATGATGAAAGATGACATGAGAAATTTAATGTGATTTTGAAAGGAGTGTAGAAATGAGCGCACCAAAATTATTCAGTCCGGGACCTGTTATGGTAAAAGAGAATGTAAGACAGGCACTGACACATTACGATATCTGCCACAGAGGTAAGGAATTCGAAGAACTCTTTGCAGATACTACAGCTAAGATAAACAAACTTTTTAAAGCAGACGATACTTACAGATCAATGATAATATCAGGCTCCGGAACATCTTCCAATGAGACGGTGCTTTCATCCATATTCAATGAGGGAGAAAAAGTAATGCTCATAAGGAACGGAGAATTCGGAGGAAGACTTCTTGAGATAATAGAGAAGTATCAGATTCCTCTCGTTGATTGTGAATTCGAATGGGCTGAATATCCTGATGTAGAAAAAATAGAGAAAATAATGGCTGCCGATGATGATATCAAAGTAGTTGCAATGGTATTCCATGAAACTTCCACAGGAATGATAAATCCGGTCAAGGAAGTCGGCAAAGTTGCAGCCAAATACGGAAAGTGGTTTTTCGTAGACTGCGTTTCCGCAGCTGCCGGAGAGCTTATAGATGTGGTTGATATGAACATAACTTTCGCTACTTCAGTGGGCGGAAAATGCTTGGGAGCATATCCCGGCTCTGCATATGTATGCGGAAAAATAGATGCTCTTGAAACCCTTACTCCTGAAATGGGCAAAAATGTATATCTCAATTTAGCTAAACATTACATCAAAGCTAAGACAGATAACCAGACTCCTAACACTCCTAACGTAAATCTGTTCTGGGCGCTCAGGACTGCTCTGGACAATGCTCTTGCAGACGGAGGTGTTGAAGCGAGAGTTGCAAGATATAAGGAGTGTGCCGGAATCCTCAGAAAGGGAATGAAGGATATGGGGCTTAAGTTCCTCATAGAAGATGATGCCAAGATGGCAAGCACAGTAACTTCTGTTTTCCTTCCTGAAGGAAAGGATCTTAAACAGTTCCTTGCTGATATGGAAGCTAAGGGATATGTGGTATACAGCGGTAAAGGCAAATTTGAAGCCATGGGAATGTTCCAGGTTGCTAATATGGGAGAGATCTATCCTGCGGACTGTGAAGAATTCCTTGAAGTGCTTAAAGGATGTCTTGCATAATATAAGCTCAGTTCAGAGCTGATAATGCTGAAGAATGATGGCGTAAATATCATAGGTAAAACAGATACAATAAAAAACACTTTCACGTGTCCTACAATCCCTCTCGCAGGGCCGTGAAAGTGTTTTATTTTATATTTGTATGCGATAAAGGTTTAATTTTCTCTTATAACGCTGTGCCTCGGCTTTTCGTTTCCTTTTATGAGGAATGACCATAATATTAGTATCGCTGCCGATACGCAGGCTATGATATATGGAACGTGATCCGGAGAAGTAATGCCGACAGCTCCTGTTATTACCGAGAGGATTATCGGTGTAAGGAATTGAGCAAGGTACATAGCCATTGAGACCAGCGGCATTACCGTAGTAGCGGCGGATTTTCCGGCTTTGCGTGAAGCAGTGGATATGATGAATGGTATTCCAAGGCCGTTGGCAAACCCTATCAGACACGATCCTATTATCGCTCCGGGCCATCCCCTCAGCAGGGTAAGTGCTGTATATCCTGCCAGAAACATAAGGGGTGCAACGAATTTTGTCCCGCTTCCGAAATGTTTTTTTATGTGGACGTAGGACAGACCTCCGAAAAATGCGATGAGATCCATTCCCGCCATTATTACAGCTATGTAGTGTTGGGAAATGATACCGTCCTTTGAAGTTTCTATGGCGAATTCAGCAGGGTATATGAAGAATGTGAACATGAGGATGAATATAGCTGCTGCAAAAGAATAGTATTTTTTAAAAACACCTTTTTCCCTTTTCTGGCTGTTTTTCGATATCTTTTCATTGGGCAGAAATGCTATGCACAGTACTATGCTGAAAAGTCCCATAAGATATACAAGGAAACTGAGCCGCCAGCTCACAGCAGCGAGTATGCCTGAAAGAAAAGTGGATATTACGCCGCCCATTTGATTCATGGCTGACGAATATCCCATAAGTCTGTCCTGTTTATCTCTGGTATAGTAGAAAGAGATAAGTCCTGTGGACATAGGCATTATTATACCGACGCCTATACCAACGACAGCTCTGAACATGAGTATCACGTATATATTGCTGAACAATCCTGCGGCGCAGCCTCCGAAAGCGTACAAAATCAGCGCAGATACAGCCAGCTCCTTAGCTCTGAAGATCTTGCAGAGACGGGGAAAGATCATATTAGTAAGGAATATGAACAGGGCGGGGATGCTGATTATCATCTGTATGAGCGTTTGGCTGGTATTTGGAAAACTGTTTTTTATAACATCGAGAGCAGGTGCTACTGCGGCGCCTGCCATGACTGTCAGAAGCGACAGCGAGAGTATAGTTACTGTTAATTTTCTTCGTCTGCTTTTTATGTTCATCTTTTACCTCTCTTGTTTTTATATTTCGTCAAAAGAAAAAGCGCAAGTCCGTTTGGACTTACGCTTTCGCTACTCAACATCAGTCAGTATATCACAAAAAAATTAAAAAAATCAAGATAAAAAATAATCGCTGATATTTTCGGTCGGTATTACTTGCCGGCCTGTATCAGCCGTCGATTTAAGGCAGAAGCTGAAATTCAGGCTTCCTTGCCCGGAACTGACAGTAATATTTAAATCCGAGAGATTTTGCAAATTCCACAGCGTCTTTGAAGTGATACATATAGTATTCCGGAGAATGTGCATCGGAGCCGAAGGTCAGCATTTTGCCGCCAAGCTCCACATATCTTCTGAGAATGGATTCTCTCGGGAGCCATGAATCGGTGCCGTACCTGAAGTTTGATGTGTTTATTTCGATGCCTTTCCCCTTTTTTATAAGCAGTTTGAGTATTTCATCTATCGTATCCATGCACTGGGAATAGTCGCATATTTGCCCTATGTATCTGTCCATTATGCTGAAATGACCCGCGATATCGAAGTTGTCGAATTCCAGCAGACATTCGTACATATACTCATAGAAATCTTTAAGCAGAAAACCGGTATCAGCTTTTGAAAAATCAAACCTGTACATATCATCGTTCCGCATGCAGTGAAATGAGCCGATTATCACATCGAAAGGGTATTTGTTTATGTATTCGTTGGCTTTATCATACTGCCCCTTCATTATGCCTATCTCCATGCCGATCAGGAGCTCGATCTGATCCATATAACGGTATTTGGCGTTTTTCATGAAGGAATAGTAGCTGTCGATATCCAGCAGAAATGGAAATTCGGGATCAGGGTAGCCGGGATCATGGTGGTCGGTTATGGCAAGAGTTTTTATGCCTGCCTTTACGGCTCCCTGTATCATTGTGTCCGCAGGTACGTCGCAGTCATCGGAAAACCCTGTGTGCGTGTGGAGATCACAGCATATTATAGGGCTGTTTTGATCATTTTTATTGCTTATCATATTTCTGTTTCATCCTTTTCCTGGAGTTCATTAACGTTAGTATTTTTGTTTATTTTTTCACTTTTTACAAAGTTGAGTTCAAACCAGAAAGTGGTACCTTTGCCTACGGTGCTGTCTACTCCGAAATTCACCTTGTGCAAAGTAAGTATCTCCTTGACTATGGAAAGACCCAGACCTGAGCCTTCCGAGGCGCGTACCATGTTGGAGCTTGCTTTATAGTATCTTTCCCATACGTGTTTCAGTTCTTCGTCGGGTATGCCTACTCCATGGTCTTCGACTTTGCACATAACGAATTTGCCTCGTCTTTTAAGAACTATGTTTACTGTTTTATCGTCACCGCAGAATTTTATTGCGTTGGTGAACAGATTGAATATCACCTGCTTTATCTTGTCCTCATCACCGTTTACTATGAAGTTTACCGGAGATTTCAGGTTGAAATGATATCCCTCATCCTCCTCCATTATCCTGTAGGTGTTTATTATACTTGCAGCAGCATCGGTGATGCTGAAATTGCTTCTTTCCAAAGTCATTTTACCGGACTGCATTCGTGATATGGTGAGAAGGTCGTTTACAAGACCGTTCAGTCTGTCTGTTTCGTCTATGATGACCTGTAAGTGCTCCTCTCTCTTTTTCGGGTTGTTCCCGGAAATATCCTTTATCATTTCAGCATAGGATTTTATCATGGTGAGAGGTGTTCTCAGGTCGTGAGAGACGTTTGCTATCAGGTCCTTTTGAAGCATATCGGATTTTTCCAGCTGGATGGATGCTCTTGTGAGCGTGTCCGCCAGATTGTCTATTTCAGTATAGTGACCTCCTTTGAACACTACGCCGTATTCACCGCCTGCGAGTCTTTCTGCTGAATTAGCGATATTTCTTATAGGACGTGTTATCCTTACTGAAAGATAGAATGAAATACAGCACGCCAGCATCAGGGAAATGAATGTCATATATATCAGCTGATTTGTAAGGATCTGTATCGTGGAGGATACAGGCCAGAGCGGTGAAAAAATGTACACGATAAGAGGTGTTTTGTTCTTATCTATCAGTACGCTGCCGTAGGCGAGGACTTCTTTGGAATCGTCAAGCCCTTTTATCCTCAGAGAAACGGAATCAAGCTGAGTATCCAGAAGACGCTGATTCACGATCTCTATCTGTTTTGAATAATAGCGTGAGCTTGTAGTATCTCCCGATGGCTTGAAGTACATAGTGCTCCCGTCAAAAGACGATATGTATATATACATATCGTTGGTATCCGATATATTCTCGATGCTTTCGAGAAATTTCTCGCTGCCGCTGTTTTCATAGGTCTGTTCTATGTTTTTGACTATGTTGTTGGTCTGCTCCGTTTTCATGACTTCGTAGAAGTTGTTCAGAAAGAGGACCTGAAGGAACCACAGTATTATCATCAAAAACGTTGTAAACAGGATAAAATACAGCCACGTTTTGAATTTTATACTTCTGTAGTCGAGTTTAAGCTTCAAATTTGTAACCTACTCCTCTCAGTGTAACGATGTAATCCCTGTATTTCCCCAGATTGTTTCGGAGATTCTTTATGTGAGTATCTATAGTTCTGTCATCGCCGAAGAAATCATAGCCCCATATATCGGAAAGCAGCTTGTCTCGCGAAAGTGCGATGTTCTTGTTTTCTACAAGGTAGAAAAGCAGATCGTATTCTTTAGGTGTGAGCTCTATCTTTTCTCCGTCAACGGTTACTGTCCTGGCAGGTATATTTATTTCAAGACCATCGAATTTCATGACCTTTTCAGACGGTTTTTCGATAGCACTGTTCCTGGACAGAACTGCATTGACACGGGCCATGAGTTCTTTTGGACTGAAAGGTTTAACGACATAGTCGTCTATACCCAGCTCGAATCCAAATAATTTGTCGTATTCTTCACTTCTTGCAGAGAGCATGATTATAGGTATATCTTTTATTTTCTTTATCTCCTTGCATGCGGAAAATCCGTCAAGCTTAGGCATCATGATATCCATTATTATAAGGTCGTAGTCGTTGAGTTTGCAGAGACCTACAGCAGTCATGCCGTCTGCAGCTTCCGTAACTTCGTGTCCGTTGAATTCGGAGTATTCGCGTATAACCTCTCTTATTTTCTGTTCGTCATCAGCAACTAATATTTTAGCCATTACAAACCCTCCTTTTATCTATATCGTTTAGAATAAATTTTCAATGTGATTTTTCCATGAAGCTTATGTAATGATTGTAACACAATTTATTGGCGAGGTACAGAAATTGTGATATAATCGAATCAGGTATAGCATGGAGGAATAATATGTATAACATCGGTGACAGAATAGTACACCCGATGCATGGTGCGGGAGTTATAGCTGATATCGAAGAACTTGAGATTCTCGGAGAAAAACGGGAATATTACGTTCTCGATGTGTCCTGCGGCGGAGTCGGTGTAAAGATACCGGTGGATAAATGCGGAGAAATAGGTGTCAGACCCGTAATAGACAGGGATGAGATCGAAGGTGTACTGAAAGTATTAAGTCGGGAAGCCGTTGATATGCCGGAAAACTGGAACAAGAGGTACCGGGAAAATATGGACAGGCTGAAGACTGGAGATATAACCGAAGTGGCGGCATTGGTCAGAGATATAGCAAAATCTGAAAATGTTAAAAAAATGTCTTCGGGAGAAAAAAAGATCCTCAATACCGCGCTTAAGATCCTTCAGAGTGAAATAATGCTTTCTGCAGATATAAGTTCGCAGAAGGCGCTTGAAATGATAGAGAATGCTATGATGCCGCAGGCACAGCTGTAAGCTCTGCCTGCGGCATTGTGGACATAAAGACTGACTGAGAAAGGAGGTGAAAAAGATGCTGAGGAATCTTGTGAGGGCTGTTTTTACGATAGTCGGTGCAATGATCGGATACGGCGTGTTTTTACTGGCAAAGTATCTTATAGAGTTTTCCGGACATGAGGAATGGGTCGATTTTTCGGGTGTGCAGGAATTATGTATCATCGCTTTATTTGCAATTATTTTTGGATTATTATTTTTTAGACTGACCCCCACCCTCAAAAAGCAGGGAAACAAAATGGCGAATAATATCGAATCGGATCTTCAGAAAATGTCAACTAATGACATAATCATGGGGACCATAGGTCTTATTGCAGGCTTGATAATCGCTTTTTTGATAAGTCAGATATATGCCACTATAAATATTCCGTTCCTGAATGTGATACTCAACGTGATAACATATATAATCCTCGGTTATCTCGGGATCATAATCGCTACTAAAAAAGGCCCTGATATCAGAAATATAATAACGAGTTCGCGCTCTGCGGCTTCATCGGGAAGAAACAGACAGAAGACGGGAGCTCCGCCTAAGATATTCGATACAAGTGTAATAATAGACGGAAGGATACTCGATATAATGAAAACCGGCTTCATCGAAGGGCCTGTGGTAATACCGGAGTTCGTTCTCGTTGAGCTGCAGCATATAGCTGATTCTTCTGATGCCCTCAAGAGAAACAGAGGGAGAAGAGGTCTTGATATTCTGAATAAGATACAGACGGATTACGGAATAGAGATATATAATACCATGTCGGAGAAGGCTCTTGATGAAATACCTGAAGTGGATATAAAGCTTCTTAAGCTTGCGCAGATAATGAACGGTAAAGTCGTTACAAACGATTTCAACCTTAATAAAGTAGCAGGGATAAAAGGCGTGGAAGTTCTCAACATAAATGAACTGGCAAACACCTTAAAACCTGTTGTCCTTCCAGGTGAAGAAATGGAGCTTGCTCTGGTGAAGGAAGGCAAAGAAAACAATCAGGCGGTCGCATATCTTGATGATGGGACCATGATAGTAGTAGAGGAAGGCAGAAAGTTTATCGGTCTGACGATAAAAGTTCTTGTGACCAGCGTACTTCAGACTTCCGCAGGCAGGATGATATTTGCAAAACCTGCTGCGGGCAGATAGGTGTAGTTATGTATAAAAACAGTAAGGTGGCGGTGATAATCGCAGCAGCGGGCAGAGGCAGGAGAGTCGGAGGACCGGTTCCGAAACAGTACCTTAAGATAGGAGGAGAGCCGGTCATACTTAAAACCCTGAGGGTTTTTTCTGAACTTGAAGAGATAGATCATATATTCATAGTTACGAATGAAGACTATATAGACAAGTGCAGAGAAATAGTAGAAAGCGGCGGTGTTAAGAAAGTGGAAGCAATAGTCTGCGGAGGATCTGAACGTCAGGAGTCGGTATACAATGCGCTGCAGGAAGTGAACAGAAAACGTCCCGGTGTTGAATACGTTCTGATACACGATGGCGCAAGACCTTATGTAAATGAAGAAACAGTGCTCGGAGTTATTAAGGCAGCGGCGGAAAACGGCGCTGCCGCTGCGTGCGTTGCGATGAAGGACAGCGTGAGAAAGACCTTTGGAGACAAAAGCATAAGCGTTGACAGGAACGATTATTTTGCGGTGCAGACACCGCAGGGATTTAAAAAATCCTATCTGATAGAGGCTTACGACAAGGCCTTGAAAGAAGGATACAGAGGCACTGATGACGCAAGTCTCGTAGAAAGAGCAGGATATGAAGTGAAAGTGGTGGATGGAGACTATCAGAATATAAAGATCACGACGAGAGAGGATCTGCCTGTGGAAAGCAGAGTGGGCACGGGATTCGATGTACACAGATTTGAAACGGGAAGAAACCTGATACTCGGAGGAGTAAAGATACCATATGAGAATGGTCTTGCGGGACATTCCGATGCCGACGTTCTGCTGCATGCATTGATGGATGCACTTCTGGGGGCCGCTGCTCTTGGAGATATAGGAGTCCATTTTCCTGATACGGATGACAGATATAAGGGCATATCGAGCCTGATACTTCTGTCAAAGGTGAGAGAGCTGCTGAATGAAAATTTCTATTCCATAGGAAATGTGGATATTACTGTGATAGCGCAGAAACCTAAAATATCCCCATATACGGAAGAAATGAAATCGAACATATCCAGTGTTCTTAAAATAGAAAAAAACAGGATAAATATAAAGGGGACCACTACGGAAAAACTTGGGTTTACAGGACGGGGAGAAGGCATCGCGGCAGAGGCGGTGTGCTCAATATACAGGTAAGGAGAGAAGACAGCGATGAAATTATCTAAAATGCATCTAAAAACATTGAGAGAGGTTCCTAATGAAGCGGAGATACCAAGTCATATTCTGCTGCTGAGAGCCGGTATGATAAGAAAGCTTGTATCGGGAGTTTACGGATTCATGCCTCTCGGATGGCGCTCAGTAAGAAAAATCGAAGATATCGTAAGATCTGAGATGGATGCAGCCGGAGGACAGGAAATACATATGTCGGCTGTGCAGCCGGCAGAGCTTTGGAAAGAATCGGGAAGATGGTATGCTTACGGACCGGAGCTTTGGAGACTGAAAGACAGAAACGACAGAGACTTCTGCCTTGGACCGACTCACGAGGAGATATTCACGGATATCGTCAGGAATGATATTTCCTCATACAGACAGCTCCCTGTAAATCTCTATCAGATACAGACAAAATACAGAGATGAAGCAAGGCCGAGATTCGGACTCATGAGAAGCCGTGAGTTCATAATGAAAGACGCCTATTCTTTCGACAGAGATTTTGAAGGACTGGATAAGAGCTATCAGGATATGTATGAAGCGTATGAAAAGATATTTACAAGATGCGGACTTACATTCAGACCTGTAGAGGCGGATACGGGAGCCATAGGCGGAAGCAATTCCCATGAATTCACAGCTCTTTCGGAAGTTGGGGAAAGTGAGATAGCTTACTGTGAAAAATGTGATATGGCGGCAACGGTGGAAAGAGCCGAGTGTGTGGACGATAAGCCGGATAGCGATGTGCAGGAGCTTCCTATGGAAGAAGTTAACACCCCTGGTACAAAGACTATAGAAGAAGTGGCTGCATATCTTGGACTCGATAAAAAACAGACCATAAAAGCCCTTCTCTTTGTCAAATATGATAATGAAGGCAATGAGGACGGATACGTTGCAGCTTTCGTCAGAGGCGACAGAGAGCTGAATATGACGAAACTGGTAAATGCCCTTGATATACCTGAACATGCCATAGAGTTTGCAGATGAAGAAAAGATGTCAGCGGTTACAGGCTGCGTCGGAGGATTTACAGGACCTGTGGGGCTTCATGACTGCACGGTCGTAGTAGACAGCGAACTTACGGGATTCAAAAATATGTGCGCCGGAGCATGCAGGGAAGACTATCATCTGATAAACGTAAATTACGGCAGAGATTATACAGGAGATATAGTGACAGATATAAAGGTGCTTGCAGAAGGAGATGCCTGTCCCGTATGCGGAGCTCCGGTAAAACATGCAAGGGGTATAGAAGTCGGGCAGGTATTCAAGCTTGGTACAAAGTACAGCGAGGCCATGGGGGCCGTTTATAAAGATGAGAATATGCACGATCATCCTATAGTGATGGGATGCTACGGCATAGGTGTTACAAGGACTCTTGCGGCTGTCGTAGAGCAGCACCACGATGAAAACGGAATAATATGGCCTATGTCTGTAGCGCCGTATCACGTGATAATAACGGTCATGAAGCCGGATGATGCTGTTCAGGCGGAAACGGCCGATAAGATATACGAGGCGCTCCTGGATTCAGGAGCTGAGGTCCTGATGGATGACAGAAAAGAACGTCCGGGAGTAAAATTCAAGGACGCGGATCTTCTCGGCATCCCTATCAGGATAACTGTAGGCAGGGGAGCTGCCGAAGGAAAAGTGGAATACAAATTGAGACGTGAAGCAGATAAGACGGAAATGACGGTGGAAGAAAGTATTTCAAAAGCACTTGAAATTATCGAAAAGGAAAAGAGATAATGAACTTTATTTCTGTAATGGAAATAATAGGCACTGTTGCTTTCGCCGTATCGGGTGCTCTTGTTGCAATAGATAAGAAGCTCGATTATTACGGTATACTGTTTCTGGCGATAATAACAGCAGTAGGCGGCGGTATAGTACGTGATGTGATCATCAGTCTTCCGCTGCCTCTTGCGCTTGAAAACCCTTTATATGTCATAATAAGCATAGTGTCGGCGATATGTGTGATATTGTTTTACAAGTGGGTGAATAAGCTCCAGAGTCTGATAAATATTTTCGATGCCGTCGGGCTTGCAGCTTTTACCGCCATAGGAGCCAGAGCAGCTTTGAACAACGATATGTATACTCCTTTCGTAGTGATAACCCTTGCCCTGCTTACGGGAACGGGCGGAGGAATACTGAGAGATGTTTTCGTAAAAGAGATCCCTTTTGTGTTCAGAAAGGAAGTATACGCTGTTGCATCTATAGCCGGTTCTGCTGCTTTTCTTGCGGCGCATTTGTATTGCGGACTTGAAGCAACCATGTATATATGTTTCGGTGTGACGCTGGCAATAAGACTTGTATCGATAAAGTTCAACTGGCATCTGGATACGGTGAATACTGCTGCGGAAGCCGGTAGTGAAAAGGCAATGGAGGGAAAAGAGAACGTTAGAGAAAAAAATGAAGAATAAAAACCTGAGTCTGTTTTGGGAGTTTTTTAAAATAGGCATGTTCACAATAGGCGGAGGTATGGCGATGATACCTCAGATACAGCAGGTCGTTGTTGATGACAAGAAGTGGCTGACCGATGAGGAGATGATAGACTGCATCGCCATAAGCCAATCCATGCCGGGTGTTATCGCGATAAACAGCGCAACCTATATAGGAAAGAAAATAAGCGGCATCAAAGGATCGATGTCAGCGACTCTGGGCGCGGTGATGCCGTCGTTCATGATCATAATAGCAGTCGTGATGTTTCTTGGAGCCATAGGAGACAATACATATGTTCAGGGAGCTTTTACAGGTATAAAAGCAGCTGTATGTGCGCTGATACTCGTATCTGCCGTAAGGCTCGGAAAGCAGATACTGCGCACTCCGTTTCAGTGGATACTTGCGGCAGCTTCATTTGTTGCGGTAGGAATATTCGGCATCACGGCAGTATGGGCGATTTTGGCAGGAGGCATCGCAGGTCTTATATATAATGTGATAAAGGCAAAAAAAACTGGCGAAGTTGAAAAACATGACGGGGAGGATAGAGATCTATGATATATCTGCATCTTTTTCTTATGTTTTTCAGGATAGGCGTATTCAATTTCGGCGGCGGTCTTGCAATGCTCCCGCTGATATTTCAGAGCGTGCAGGATTTTGGAATAATGTCGTCGGAAGAATTTTCTGACCTGGTTGCATTATCTCAGGTGACGCCGGGGCCCATAGCAGTGAATGCTGCAACGTATGTAGGTTTCAACTATGCCGGGATAGCAGGGGCTGCAGTAGCGACACTGGGAGTTGCTCTGCCCTCGTTTGTGCTTATGCTGATCGTGGCAAAATTCATTGAAAAATACAACAGCAGCCGTACTTTGCAGGGCGTATTTTACGGCATAAGGCCGGTCACAGTGGGGCTTATAGCTTCAGCGGTGATTTTCGTTAGCGAAGGGGTGCTGGTGAACGGACACATAATATCGGCAGAGATATTTACAAAAGGTCTGGAGTATATAAATTTGACACCATCAGTTTTGTTTGTCGTATCGCTGGTGCTTGCGCTGGCGCTTAAGATAAAGCCGATACAACTTATGATAATAATGGGTATAGCAGGTGCATTGTTATGTGGATAGGCGGAGTCAGGGTGATAATCCTGAACGAAGAAAACAAAATGCTCATGGTAAAACAGCATCATGAGGAAAAGGACATCTGGATGGTACCGGGAGGCGGAATAGAAGACGGAGAGAGTTCTTTTGAGGCGGCTGAGAGAGAAGTGTTTGAAGAGACGGGCATAAAAGTAAAGACAGACCGCCTTATATGGCATGTAGAGGAAGTATCAGACAGAGGACAGAGATTTGTAAATTTTTTTACGGCTGAAATTGCAGGAGGAAGTCTGAAGCTTGGAATGGATCCTGAATTTGATGCAGAGCATCAGGTACTGAGAGAAGTAGGATTTTTTTCAAAGGAAGAGATCATGAGTCTTGACAATATATATCCTGAATATCTCAGAGATGAGTTCTGGAGAGTTTTGGAAGGAAATTACCTGGGATACAATGTATTTAAAGTAAGAGAGAAACGCTGAAAGCGTTTATATAAATCAAGGAGGAAATCTATATGAAATATGTTAAGATCGAAATGGAAAACGGTGATGTGATGAAGGGAGAGCTTTATCCGCAGAAAGCTCCCAAAACAGTTGAGAACTTTGAAAAGCTCGTAAACGAAGGGTTTTACGATGGACTTATATTCCATAGAGTCATTCCTGGATTCATGATACAGGGCGGATGCCCGGACGGAACAGGAATGGGCGGTCCCGGATATACTATAGACGGTGAGTTTTCAATGAACGGATTTGACAATGACCTCAAGCATGAAAGAGGCGTGATGTCCATGGCGAGAACGATGGACCCTAATTCCGCAGGATCGCAGTTTTTCATCATGGTGGAAAGCGCGCCGCATCTTGACGGACAGTACGCTGCGTTCGGAAAGATCATCGAAGGCATGGAAGCTGCGGATAAGATAGTGTCGCAGCCGAGAAACGCCATGGATAAGCCGGATGAGCCGCAGATCATGAAAAAGGTAACGATCATAGAAGAATAGTATTAAAAAAAATTGATGAACGGGGAAAAATATACGGCAGTCATGCTCGTCATTTTGCAGAGCACATTGTACGGACTGGGAGATCCCATATCAAAAGTTGCTTTTGAAGCAGTGCCGGTGTACTCTCTTTTATCCGTAAGGTATGTTATAGCGCTGGCAGTTATAATGCTGTTTGCCGGAAAACGTGTTGTAACTGAAACGGTAAGATCATCGCCCAAAGACTGGCTTCTGCCGAGTCTCTGCATGGGCGGTGCTTATGTTGCCAACAACATAGCTCTCGAGCTTACTGCTGCAACATCCGTTGCATTTATACGTTCTCTTTCGACGGTAATGACTCCGTTGCTTGTTCTTGTTATATTCCGCAGGAAATACAACAGGAAACATATCCCGATCCAGATAGCGGTAATTGCAGGGCTGTATCTTTTATGCGGATACGGAGGCCTTTCCGGATTTGGTGCAGGTGAGATATTTTCTCTTTTGTCTGCGCTGCTGATAGCGGGGTCGCTGGTGTTCGGTGAAGACAGCCTGAAACGTATGGACCCGATCACGATAACTGCTTTGCAGACAGCCGCTTCAGCGGTGATGGCACTGATCTGTGCGCCCGTTTTTGAGGGCGGATGGGATTTCAGCGGAGCGGATTTTAAAGTGTGGAGCATAATCGTATATCTTGCAGTAGGATGTACGGTGGGAGGATATCTGCTGCAAAACGCGGCTCTCGTAAGGACTTCGTCACAGATGGTGGCGCTGGTGCAGTGCTCATGTCCTGTTATCACGGCGTTTTTTTCGTGGCTTATACTTGGAGAAAGCTTGTCTGCTGCCGGTGTAGCAGGAGTCATCATAATACTTTTCTGTATAGCAGCCGATACGATGATCAAAGATGAAGCTCATGAAGTCACAAAATCGTCAGCACAACCTAAGTAATAGGCGGCTGGCGGTTTTTATATTGCTTTTGCCTTGTAGTGTTTCCTTTGATTTTGTACGGCTTTTAAAATTTCTTT
>UQNP01000025.1 GCA_900542385.1 uncultured Eubacterium sp. | reverse complement strand
AACCGGAGGAGGAAAAGGATGTATTTTAACTATTTGGAAAAAGCAGACCCGGAAGTTACGGCGGCTATAAAACGCGAGATAAATCGTCAGGAGACGAAAATAGAGATGATAGCTTCCGAAAATTTCGTAAACTATGAGATAATGGAAGCTGCGGGAAGCGCGCTCACCAACAAGTATGCCGAAGGATATCCCGGCAAGAGATACTACGGAGGCTGTGAGTTTGTCGATGAGGTGGAAGCGCTTGCAATAGATCGTGCGAAGAAGATCTTCGGGGCTGAGCACGCAAATGTACAGGCGCATTCTGGAGCCAATGCAAATACAGCAGTGTATCAGGCGGTGCTGGATTATGGCGACACTGTGCTGGGGATGGACCTTTCCAACGGAGGACATCTTACACATGGCTCCCCGGTGAATATTTCAGGAAAATCATATAATTTCGTACAGTACGGACTCGATCCTGAAACTGAGATGATAGACTTCGACAATGTGAGAGAACTGGCGCTCAAGCACAGACCGAAGCTCATAGTTGCGGGAGCATCCGCTTATCCGAGGATCATACCTTTTGATAAATTCAGAGAGATAGCCGATGAAGTGGGAGCTATGCTAATGGTGGACATGGCGCATATCGCAGGTCTTGTGGCAGCAGGCCTTCATCCAAATCCAGTGGAGTATGCGGACATCGTGACCAGCACTACCCATAAGACCCTAAGAGGTCCGAGAGGCGGACTCATACTGTGCAGAGAGGAATATGCAAAGGCTATAGACAAGGCTATATTCCCGGGAACTCAGGGTGGCCCTCTCATGCACATAATCGCGGCTAAGGCAGTATGTTTTAAAGAGGCTATGGAGCCGAGCTTTAAAGACTATCAGAAGCAGGTCATTGCCAATGCAAATGCGCTGGCGGATGCTCTTATAGCGAAGGGCTTTGATCTCGTTTCCGGAGGCACGGACAATCACCTCGTGCTGGTAAGCCTGGTGAACAAAGGAGTTACGGGAAAGGAAGCTGAGCATCTTCTTGATGAAGCCAATATAACGACGAATAAAAATGCTGTTCCTAATGATCCGCAGAGTCCTTTCGTTACCAGCGGGCTCAGACTTGGCACTCCGGCTATGACGACAAGAGGATTCAAAGAGGATGATGTGAGAAAAACAGTTGAAGCCATAGCGCTTGTAATAGATGATCCGAACAGCGCTGACGCAATACAGCAGGCCAGGGATATAGTCAAGGAGCTTACAGATAAGTATCCTCTCCACAAAAATTTCGGTAAAAACATATGAATAGCATATGAATAATGTATACAAACAAAAACAAGTTGCAAATTTTTTGTGTTTACGGTATAGTGAGAGTGGTATTTTATATACATATGGTTTTTTAACAGAACATCCAAAATACTTTAAGGGAGGAAGCATAAATGAATAAGCTTGAAGATCTCCGCACCAGAAAAGAAAAGATTCTGCAGGGCGGAGGAGAAAAAAGAATTGAAGCGCAGCATGCGAAGGGCAAGCTTACTGCGAGAGAAAGACTTGATATTCTTTTTGATAAAGATAGCTTTGTTGAAGTTGACGTTTTTGTCAAGCACAGATGCACCAACTTCGGCATGGAAGAAAAAGACCTGCCGGGCGACGGTGTTGTAACAGGCTATGGTCAGGTTGACGGAAGGCTCGTATTCGCTTTTGCTCAGGACTTCACAGTAAGCGGCGGATCTCTTGGTGAGTATCATGCCGAAAAAATAGTGAAAGTTCAGAACATGGCTCTTAAGATGGGAGCACCGGTAGTAGGACTTCAGGATTCCGGCGGCGCCAGAGTTGAAGAAGGTGTTGCAGCGCTTTCAGGTTTCGGAAAAATATTCCACAATAATACAATATCTTCGGGAGTTATCCCCCAGATTTCAGTAATAATGGGACCATGCGCAGGCGGAGCTGTATATTCTCCTGCGATCACTGACTTTGTGTTCATGGTGGACAAGACCAGCCAGATGTTCATAACAGGTCCTGCCGTTATAAAGACTGTAACCGGCGAAGAAGTCAGCGCTGAACAGCTGGGAGGAGCAATGACTCACAATACAGTAAGCGGCGTAGCTCACTTTGTAGGCAAAGATGACGAAGAAACTCTTCTCATGGTAAGAGAGCTTCTCAGCTACATGCCTTCAAACAATATGGAAACTGCACCTGTTTACGCTACGAACGATGATGTAAACAGACTGATACCTGAGCTTAACGATATAATTCCGGACAATCCTAACAAAGCTTATGATATTTATGACGTTATAACTAAGATAGCTGACGAAGGAAAGCTGTTTGACGTTATGCCTCATTATGCGAAGAACATCGTTACATGCTTCATAAGATTGGATGGAGCTACAGTTGGAGTTATAGCAAATCAGCCTAAGTTCGGAGCAGGTTGTCTCGACATAAACGCTTCCGATAAGGCGGCAAGATTTATCAGAAGATGTGATGCATTTAATATTCCGCTTCTTACGATAGAAGATGTACCGGGATTCCTCCCTGGAACGGATCAGGAATACGGCGGTATCATAAGACACGGAGCAAAGATGCTCTATGCTTACTGCGAAGCAACAGTTCCTAAGATTACCGTTATCCTCAGAAAGGCTTACGGCGGCGCATACATAGGAATGTGCAACAAGGAACTGGGAGCTGACCTCGTAATGGCATGGCCTACTGCACAGATAGCAGTAATGGGAGCAGACGGAGCGGTAAATATCATTTCTTCGATAAAGAAAGAAATAAAAGAAGCTGATGATCCTGATGCTGTAAGAAAAGAAAGAGTTGCCGAATACGAAGAGAAATTCAACAATCCTTATGTAGCGGCAGGCCTTGGTTATGTAGACGATGTAATCGAACCGGCTACGACAAGACAGAGAATAATCAGCGCGCTCGATATGCTCAGCACTAAGAGAGAATCATTACCTGCTAAGAAGCACGGTAACATTCCATTGTAGGAGGTGGCACAACAATGAGTTTAATGGAGTTATTTTCAAACCCCGATACAATGCATTCGCTGTCTTTCGGTGAAAAGATGGCAGGATCGGCAGTTACGATGCTTATGGGTATGGGTATCACATTCTGTGTACTCATCCTGTTGTGGGCGTTCGTAGCAGTTATGGGAAAATGTATGACAATGGCGACGAAAGGAGATAAGGCGTCTAAGGAAGAGACAAAAGCCGCCGCCACGCCCTCAGTAGCCGCACCTGCAGCAACGACTTCAAATACGGACGATACATTGGCAGCAGTGATTGCGGCAGCTATCGCAGCTTATCAGAGTGAAGGCGGTACGGGAAACCTCGTGGTGAGAAAGATAAAGAGGATCTCCGGAGACAGCACGACGTGGTCCAATGCAGCAATAGAAGACTGTATTGAAAGCAGAAGATTTTAAACGCCAAAAGCGTAATCATAGTCATTGAGAATATTATCAATATTATCGAAAGGAATGTTAGTTATGAAGAAGTATAATATTACTGTTAACGGAACAGTATATGCAGTTGAAGTGGAAGAAGCTAACGGTGCAGCACCGGCACCTGCAGCAGCGCCTGCGCCTGCGGCAGCTCCGGCTCCGGCAGCACCGGCACCTGCGGCAGCTCCAGCTCCTGCGGCAGCACCTGCAGCTGAAGTGCCTGCCGGCGCTCAGACAGTTACATCTCCAATGCCTGGAACTATACTGGATGTAAAGGTTATGGAAGGTCAGCCGGTTAATAAGGGTGACGTTCTCGTTATCCTCGAAGCTATGAAGATGGAAAATGAGATCATGGCACCGGGAGCAGGCACTGTTGATAAGATAGTAGCTTCAAAGGGAGCTTCAGTAAATTCCGGAGACGTGCTTATTACTCTCAAATAAAAGTGTTTTGGATATCAATATAATATGATATAATGATAGGCGGTTTTTTAACCGCCTATTGATTTGTTGCAGCACAGTAAATAAAAGCAGAGCAAAAGGAGAATACCATGCTACTGGCATTTGATGTGGGAAACACTAACATTGTACTCGGAGTTTTCAAAGAAGGAAAGATGATAACAAATTGGAGACTCGAAACTGACAACAATAAAAGCGCCGATGAATACGGAATGATAATAGGACAGCTTTTCAACTATGAAGGATTAAAAGTGGATGACGTAAAGGACGTTATAATATCCACAGTAGTACCTTCGGTCTTATATACGCTTCAGCATCTTTCGGTGAAGTATTTTCATAGAAAGGCTATCGTCGTAGGGCCTGGTATAAAGACAGGCCTTGTAGTAAAATATGACAATCCTAAGCAGGTGGGGTCTGACAGGATAGTCAACGCGGTGGCAGCTCATGCGAAATACGGCGGGCCGCTGATAATAATAGATTTCGGTACGGCAACGACGTTTTGTGCTATTTCAGAAAAGGCGGAGTACATCGGCGGTACAATAGCGCCTGGGCTTAAGATCTCTTCGGAAGCACTGTTTGAAAAAACAGCCAAGCTCCCTAAGGTAGAGCTGGAAGAGCCGGGACACGTTATATGCAGGAACACCATCAACAGTATGCAGTCCGGACTTGTATACGGACATATGGGGATGGTGGATTATATAGTAAATAAGATGAAAAAAGAACTGAAGGAATACAGCGGAGAGACTGGAGCGGAAGTGAAAGTCATAGCAACAGGAGGATTGGCTTCCCTGATAGACTCAGGCATAGACTGTATAGACTATGTCGATAAGATGCTGACTCTCGAAGGCCTTGAGCTTATTTACAGAAAAAACAAGAGAAATAAGAAAACGGAATCCAGAACAGGAAGGCGAGAATGCGATTATGTTACAGAAAGCCTTTAAGATAGGTGAGATAGAGATAGAAACACCATTTGTACTGGCTCCGCTGGCTGGAATAACGGATAAAACGATGAGAAGCCTCTGCACAAAGCAAGGGGCTTCTTTAGTATATACGGAAATGGTCAGCGGCAAGGGACTGTGGTATGGAGATAAAAAGACGGACAGACTTCTTGAGATAGGAGAGGGAGAAGAAAATGTAGCCTTTCAGATATTCGGAAGCGATCCGGAAGTCATGGCGTTTGCTGCCAAGAATTTGAACGACAGAAAAAACCTTATCCTCGATCTGAATGTAGGATGTCCTGTGCCTAAAATAGTCAAAAACGGAGACGGATCGGCGCTGCTTAAGAAGCTGGATCTTCTTTACGATGTGGTAAGCGCAATGGTGAAGAACTCAGAAAAACCTGTGACTGCAAAGATAAGAAAAGGCTTTGAGCGTTATGAAAACACAGCAGTCGAGACAGCACTGGCTCTTGAATCTGCGGGAGTATCGGCCGTATCGGTGCATGGCAGGACCAGAGAGCAGTACTACGAAGGAGAGGCTGACTGGGATGTTATAGCGGAAGTGAAAAAAAGTGTAAAAGTTCCGATCATAGGCAACGGGGACGTAATGAGCGGAAAAGATGCTGTCGACATGATGGAAAAAACGGGCTGTGATGGAGTTATGGTGGCAAGAGGTGCTCTCGGTAATCCGTGGATATTCAGAGAAGCGATAGCTTTGTGGAGAGGTGAGGAAGTACCTCCTGTACCTTCTGATAGTGATAGGATAAATATGTTACTTGATCATCTTGCTATGCTTGCGGAGGATAAAGGTGATAAAGTTGCGGTAAGAGAAATAAGAAAACACGTAGGGTGGTATGTGAAAGGAATGAGAGGAGCAGCGGAGCTGAGACGCAGAGTGAATAGAATTTCAGAGATGTCTGAGATGCGGGAAGTTATAGGAAATATGATATGATTAGAAATTTAGCACCTTTTATTTGCTGTGTTTAGCTTTATTTTATAACTGATTTGTTGTAAAATTAAGATAATTGATAATTTTTTAGCGGAGAAAGGTGAGGTGACAACATAATGAGCAGACTCGATTTTAAAACGAAGGACAAGGCTCAGGTTGTAGTAGAAGGTCTTTATGAGGATATTGAAAGACGGATAGCTGCAAGTCCGCCGGGACAGTGTCCTGTGGATATGGCAGAATCGTTTTTGAAACTGTGCCATGCACAGTCATGCGGCAAGTGTGTACCGTGCAGAGTGGGCATAGGGCAGATGCTTAATATACTGGACAACATACTTTCTCTCGATAGAGAGAATTCAATGGAAGATCTGAAGCTGCTGGAACATACGGCAATAGCTATAAGAGATTCTGCGGACTGCGCCATAGGCAGTGAAGCCGCCAATATGGTGCTGAGAGGACTTTCGGGATTCAGGGAAGACTATGAAGAGCATATCCTGCACAACAGATGTTCTGCAAGCATACAGGAAATGAAACAGCCTGTACCGTGTGTAGATAAATGTCCTGCGGGAGTGGATGTACCTGGTTACATAGCTCTTACGCGCGCAGGAAGATATGACGATGCTGTAAGACTCATAAGAAAAGACAACCCGTTCCCTACAGTGTGCGCGCATATATGTGAGCATCCTTGTGAGGAGAGATGCAGAAGGCAGCTTGTAGATACCTCCGTAAATATAAGAGGAATGAAAAAATTCGCTGTAGACAACTGCAGTGAGACCGTACCTGTACCGGAAAAAATGGATGATACGGGCAAACGCGTAGCAATAATAGGAGGAGGTCCGAGCGGACTTTCAGCGGCTTATTTCCTTGCGATAATGGGACATAAACCAGTTGTATTTGAAAAGAGAAGTCAGCTGGGCGGAATGTTGAGATACGGCATTCCTAACTACAGGCTTCCGAGAGAACGTCTGCAGTGGGACATAGATGCTATTTTATCAGCAGGTGTTGAAGTCAAGACAAGCTATGATATGGACAAGGAGCAGGGAGTAAAAGACCTGATAAAAGAATACGATGCCGTATTTATTTCCATAGGAGCCCATACACATAAAGCGCTGGGCATAGACGGGGAATACTGCGACGGAGTTATACCTGCGGTTGAAATGCTGAGAGGGATCGGAGACGATGCAATGCCTGATTTCAGGAATAAGTCTGTAGTAGTCATAGGCGGAGGAAATGTTGCTATGGACGTTGCAAGAACAGCGAAAAGACTTGGCGCTTCGGAAGTAAACATAGTTTACAGAAGAAGAAAAGCTGATATGACGGCGCTTCCTGAGGAAATTGACGGAGCAGTAGCGGAAGGATGTACTCTTATAGAGCTGAAAGCGCCTGTAAGGATAGAGAGCGGTGCTAATAATAAAGTGAAAGCTCTGTGGGTACAGCCGCAGATTGCAGGAGAATCGGATAAATCGGGAAGGCCGAGACCTGTACCGGCTAACTCCGCAGAGGAATGTATACCTTGTCAGATAGTGATTTCTGCTATAGGGCAGGGAATAGATTATCACAGCTTCGAAGATTCGGGAATTCCTATCAATAATAAGAGGGGGCTTGTTTCTGCGAACAAATCCAGCGAAATAGAAAACCTTGATGGCGTTTTCGCAGGAGGCGACTGTGTAACAGGACCTTCAACGGTAATAAATGCCATAGCTGCCGGAAAAGTAGCAGCCGCTAATATAGATGAGTATCTCGGCTATCACCATGAAATAAGTGTGGACATAGATATACCTCGTCCTGTGACGATGGATAAGAAGCCTTGCGGAAGGGCGGAGATGAAGTTGAGATATGCTAAAGAGCGAGGCAGCGATTTCCTTGAGATAGAGCAGGGACTCAGCAGAGAAGAAGCTCTTCAGGAAGCTGGAAGATGTCTGAGGTGTGATTTTAACGGATTCGGAGCATTCAGAGGAGGTAGGAACAACAAATGGTAAATTTAAGCATAAACGATCAAAATATATCGGTAAGCGAAGGCACCACTATTCTGGAAGCCGCTCTTAAGGTTGACATAGATATACCTCATCTGTGCTTTTTAAAAGGTATAAATGAAATCGGTGCGTGCAGAGCCTGCGTAGTTGAGAATGCAGGCATGGAAACGCTGATAACGGCCTGCAATACTCCGGTCGAAGAGGGTATGCGTATTTATACGAACAGCCCTAAGGTCAGAGATGCAAGAAGGATAAATATAAGTCTTATACTTTCAGATCATGACTGCAAATGCGCCACATGCGTAAGGAGCGGCAACTGCAGTCTGCAAAAGATAGCAAACGATCTTGGCCTTTTGGATATACCGTATAAGAACATAGCTGAAAAAAGCAGATGGGACAGCAAAGGACCTCTCGTAAGAGATGCATCTAAATGTATAAAGTGCATGAGATGTATACAGATATGCGATAAAGTCCAGACTATGGATGTATGGAACCTTACGGGAAGCGGAATGAGAGCGACAGTAGGCGTTTCTCAGAATGTTTCCATAGATGATACTAATTGCAGTTTATGCGGACAGTGTATAACTCACTGCCCTGTTGGAGCTCTCAGGGAAAGAGATGATACAGATAAAATGCTGGAAGCGCTGGCTGATCCTGACAAGATAACGATGGTACAGATAGCTCCGGCAGTTCGTACGGCATGGGGTGAAAGTGTAGGACTTTACAGAGAAGAGAGCACTATGGGCAAATTGGTGGCTGCTCTCAAACAGATAGGATTTGACTATGTATTTGATACGGCGTTTACGGCTGACCTTACGATCATGGAGGAAGGAAGCGAGTTTGTATCGAGATTCAAGGAAAAAGAAAAGCATAAATGGCCGTTGTTCACATCTTGCTGTCCGGGCTGGATAAGATTCGTCAAAAACGAATTTCCTGAATTTGCAGGGAATCTGTCCAGTGCGAAGTCGCCGCAGCAGATGTTCGGCGCTATGAGCAAGACGTTTATCGCCAAGAAGCTCGGCATAGATCCTGAGAAGATATATTCGGTTTCAATAATGCCTTGTCTGGCGAAGAAATATGAGTGCGGAGTAGAAGAAGTCGATGATTCGTGTGCGGGGAAAGACGTGGATCTCGTACTCACGACAAGAGAGATGGGAAGACTGATCAACGCTGACAGGATCAAAGTCAACGATCTTGAAGAAGCTCCGTTTGATGATATGTTCGGAGAAGCAACGGGTGCGGGCATAATCTTTGGAGCTACCGGAGGCGTTATGGAAGCTGCACTGCGTTCCGCTCATTTTCTCCTCACAGGTAAAAATCCTAAAACGGAAGCCTTCAAGAAGGTGAGAGGAATGTCGGGATGGAAAGAAGCCATATTCGAAATAGAAGGCGTCGCAGTCAAAGTGGCTGTTGTCAACGGCCTTGGAAATACGAGGAAGCTCATGACCGCCATTAAGAACGGTGAGGTTGAGTATGATTTCGTTGAAGTCATGGCATGTCCTGGAGGCTGTGCAGGCGGAGGTGGTCAGCCTATACATGACGGAATAGAGATGGCGGAAGAAAGAGGCAAGACCCTTTATGGCATGGACAGCACTGCTAAGCTCAGATTTTCACACGAAAATCCTACTGTCAATATGTGCTATGAGGAATTCCTCGAAAAACCGCTCTCTCCGAGAGCACATAAACTGCTGCATACCGACATAACTGAGTGGAAGCTTTAACAGGCAATATCTTGTAGATTTAAAACAACTGTGACAGACAGGGAGGACTGTCTTTCGCAGTTGTTTTTTGTATGCCGTTTTTTATGTGACAACATCACTGAAAGCCGCGCATCAAATTTATATAATACAGAAAAACGGAAAAGGGATAATGCCTTAAATAAAATCTAAAATTTATGATCGGAGGAGTTAGGATGGCGTCTAAAGGTTGTGCGGCCGTAGATAAAACACTCTGTGTTGCCTGCGGGGCTTGTGAGACAACCTGCACCCTTGGAGCGGTAAAGGTGGATAGAGGATGTTTTGCAAAGGTCAATGAAGACATATGTGTAGGGTGCGGAAAGTGTGAAAAAGTTTGTCCGGCAAACAGTATCAAGATAGAAAGCAGGGGGAATATATGAACGCAGGGAGAAAACACTGGTATGATTACTTATGGATATGGTCGGTCTTATATTTTGCGTTGGGATTTTTTAATATTCTGTTTGCCTGGCTTGGGATGATCGACTTCCTGCTGCCGATCATACTTGCAGCTTTCGGCGGCAACAAATTTTTCTGCAATCATCTATGCGGCAGAGGACAATTGTACTGTAAGCTCGGAGGAGATCTCAAATGTTCGCGAGCGCGTTCTACGCCTAAATGGATGGCGTCAAAGTGGTTCAGATACGGTTTTCTGATATTTTTTATGGCTATGTTCGGGATCATGGTATTTCAGACTTATCTTGTGGCAAGCGGCGCCGGGAGTCTGAGTGAAGCGATCAAACTGTTTTGGACGTTCCGCGTTCCGTGGGAATGGACATATTCGGGAAGTATATTCCCGGATTGGGTGGCGCAGTTTGGCTTTGGTTTTTACAGTGTTATGCTCACATCCTTTCTGATCGGTCTTATCGTCATGATCTTCTTTAAGCCGAGAACATGGTGTGCTTTCTGCCCGATGGGAACTATGACCCAGTCGATCTGCAGATTAAGGAACAGAAAGGGTCTTGCGTGATAATATCACAGAAATTGGGTTTTATATCAGCTATAATATGAGCATGATAAAGCAAAGGAGGATATGAAAATGTCTGTAATCAAAATAAACAAAGAGAATTTCGCAAGCGAAGTTTTGAATTCCAATATACCGGTGCTTTTGGATTTTTATGCTGATTGGTGCGGTCCCTGCCGCATGGTAGGTCCTGTTGTATCTGAGATCGCAGATGAGCGAAGCGATGTTAAGGTCGGAAAAGTCAATGTTGACGAGCAGCCTGAGCTTGCGGCCAAGTTTCAGGTAACGAGCATTCCGATGCTTGCTGTACTCAAAGATGGAAATCTTGAAAGCAAAGCTGTGGGATATATGCCGAAAGAGCAGATTGAGGCAATGCTGTAGGGGAGATATAGGATAGTTTGATTTCTGCCGATGTGCAGGGATATGTCAAAAAAGCGCGGAGAATTTCTTTTTGAGATACTCAGCGTTTTATTTATTGGTTTGTGTTCTATTGGTCTGTTATTTTCTCAAGACCTCCCCTGTCTATGATCTTTATAGTTCCGCGGGAGAGGGAGATGAGACCCTCGTTTACGAAATACTTCAGCATTCGTGTCACCACTTCCCGCGGGCTGCCTAAATGGTTGCCGATGGTTTCGTGGGTGATCTTAAGAGTGTCGGAGTCCTCGATGTTAGCTTCACTTAGGAGAAAATCTGCAAGCCGTTTGTCAAAACTTTTCCACATGATTTGCTCTATCAGCCACATAACGTCCGAAAACCGGCTTGCCATGACTTCGTTTGTATAGTTGGCAAGGGGTGCGGAAACATCCATGATGTTCTTATAGATTTCCGACGGGATCACTAAAACTTCGGTATCCTTTTCCGCTGTGACAGTTATGTCGAACTGGATGCTGTTCATTATACATGAAGCGGAAAAGAGGCAAATATCGCGCTCAAAGAGACGATACATTGTGATCTCTCTGCCGCCGTCGGATATTGTAAAGGCACGGAGCTGACCCGACAGCACCAGGATAAGACCTGTGCAGTCCTGAGAGCCGTTGTGCAGGATTTCGTTTTTATTGAATTTACGAACAAAAGCTGAGTTGGTAAGAGAGGCCTGCTGCGGCTTTGTCAGGTTATCAAACACGGGTAAATACGTTAAGTAATTCATAAGCATAGTCTCCTTTTATGTGTTTTAATATAGCAGAATATACGGCACATATCAATGGAACGTCTGCATTGATTAGAACAGATCATGCTTTTTTATATGGTGAAATGTATTTTACGGCAAAACAGTGATATAATAAAACATATTTGAATATTTTCAGATCTGATAGGGGTTAAAAGATTATTGATATAAGAATATAATGATGTTATCATGAAATTCAATGATAAAAACAGAGGTATGATAATTATGAAATCAAACGAAACAGAATTTATTCCGGTGATCCTGGGAGGAGATATAACGACTTACAGCCTCGCAAGATCCTTTCACGAAGAGTATGAAATAAAATCCATAGCTATAAGCACTGTGAAAAACTGGCTCAATTCCTATTCGAGCATAATAGACAACATAATAGAGCCGAAGATGAACGAGCTTGATACTTTTATGGACAGGCTCGTATCGCTTGGCAAGCAGTATGAAGGAAAGAAGAAACTCCTTCTGATCGCCTGCGGCGACTGGTATGTAAGGATGATAATCGAAAACAGAGACGTGCTTGAAAAGTACTATGTGATTCCTTATATAGAAGAGGAGCTTTTAAATAAGCTTGTGCTTAAAGACAGTTTTTATGATATATGTGAAAAGACGGGAGTGGATTATCCTGAAACCTTCGTATACGATGTCAAGGAAAAGACTCCGCTAAAGCTCCCATTTGATTTCCCTGTTATAGCAAAACCTGCAAGCAGTGCAGAATATCATTATGCAGAGTTCAAAGGCAAGAAGAAAGTTTTCAAGTTCAACAGCATGGAAGAGCTCAAAGGGATGCTGTCAGAACTTGAGAAAAGCTCCTACGGTTATAAATTCCTCGTTCAGGATTTCATCCCGGGAGATGACAATTACATGCATATACTCACCTGTTACTGCGACAGGAATTCCAAGGTTAGATTCATGTCTTTCGGACATACTATACTGGAGGATCACGGAGATGCAGCCATCGGAAATCCTGTGGCGATAATAAATACCGTTGACAGAGATGTCATGGACAAGTCTATAAAATTCCTTGAAGAAACAGGTTATACAGGATTTGCCAACTTCGATATCAAGTACGATGAAAGAGACGGTAAATACAAGTATTTTGAAATAAACACAAGGCTCGGCAGGAGCAATTTCTACATTACAGGAAGCGGATTCAACGCTGTAAAATGGATAGTGGACGATCTTATATACAATAAGAAGTTTGACAATAAGATAGTCATAGCGGACAATGAAAATCTGTACACCGTAGTGCCTAAATCCATAGTTTTGGCTTATTGCGGCAGCGATGAGCTGAAAGAGCAGGTGAAGAGACTTTACAGGGAAGGCAAGGTATCCAATCCTATCGATTACAGGGGTGAAAAGAATATCATCCATAAGCTGTATGTGAAGTATTTCATGTTCACACAGAAGAGAAGATTCAACAGATTCTTAAAGCTGGAAGGCAGGAAATAAAGACACGTGCATTTTGGGCGTGCGGGGACATTTGGAGGCGCAGATATGAAAAATTCGGTTGGCGTGCTGGGAGGCATAGGTCCTCTGGCAACTGTTTATTTTATGAATCTCATAATAAGAATGACTGAAGCGGAAACAGATCAGGAGCATATAAATATGCTCGTATCCAATCATGCCACTATTCCCGACAGGACGGACTATATTCTCGGAAAAAGCAAAGATTCCCCTCTCAAAGATATGACTGATGATGCAAAAATGCTGGAGGAGGCGGGATGCCTGTTTATAGTCATACCGTGCAATACTGCTCATTATTTTTTTGAAGATATCGAAAGATCCGTGAAAATACCGGTCATCAATATAATAAAAGAGACGATACGCTATGCGGCGGACAAATGCTGCGGGAAGGACCGAAAAGAAAGCGGGACATCATCTGCATCAAAAGCCTCTGGAAGCATAAAATTGGGCATATTGGCAACGGAAGGGACGATATCTTCAGGGACTTACAGTTATTACGGCAAAGAAGAAAATGTATGCTGCGTCGCACCGGACAAAGAATATCAGAAAAAAGTAAACCACATAATCTACGGCTGCGTTAAGGCAGGTCTTCCTGTCGATGAAAAAGAAGTGGATGAAGTTATTGAGCATATGAGAAATAAAGGGTGCGATGCTGTAATAATGGGATGCACCGAGCTGTCGGTGGTATGCGAGGATATGCATCTTGACAAAAAATACGATTTTGTTGTCGACTCCCTCAAAGTCCTTGCGATGAAGACAGTAACAATGTATGGCAAAACGCTTAGATCTGCCGATCTGTAAAATAAGATCTGCTTTTATCCGGCTGGAAGTCATTTAATCTCTATCCATCTGACATAAACTTATCCTATAGCCCGCTTCTGCCGCTTTAATCTGCACTACTATCCCCTTATCCATTTTTATCACAATACTAATTTCTACTTCTATCCCAATCTTCAAATTCCATATCGAAGGTCTCTACCTAAATTCCTCACATACCTCCGCTGAAAGCCTTCACCTAAATCATCACATCCCGAAAGCTCCAGCCGCAAGGCCTATGCTCTTAAGAGCAGAAATCCGTAAAAGCATAAAATTTTCGGTTTCTGGAAACCTTGAATTTAGTGTGCCAAAGTTAGCAGACCCAAATTCGTATTCATGAAGCTCGTGCTTCCCAAATTGCTCTCTCCTAAAGATTTATTTATGAGATTTAAATTTAATTGTTGACAAATAATATTATACAGCGTATAGTATTAAACAGGAAATCATATATGATGGAATATAACAATACGTGGAAGTATTTGAGTAGTTTGAGATAAGGAGGTAATCATGGCGTTTAAAATTGAATCCAGTCTGCTGGACGCGTGCGCCTTGGCGATTTTGAGCAGGGGGGATACTTACGGGTATGAGATAACACAGCAGATGAAAAAAGCGATAATTGTATCGGAATCCACTCTTTATCCTGTACTCAGGAGACTCCAGAAGGAAAAGTTGTGTGAGACATACGATGAACCTTATCAGGGTAGGAACAGGAGATATTATTCTATAACTGAGACAGGCAAAGCACAGCTTGCAGAGTACAAAAAGCAGTGGATAGATTACAAAACAGCGATAGATACTTTTCTGCGCGATCCTGAGACGGCGGATCAGCGGCCGGTCGGATATGAGAAGGACAGTGCCGGAGCCGCGTCCCAGAAAACAACAGAAGACGCAGAGAGCTCAGACAAACAAACCGCAAAAACAGCAGAAAATACACACGGCGAAAAAGAGGATGGAGGTGGAGATCATGAATAGAGAAGTATTTATTGATGAACTGAGAAAAGAATTGTCGAAGCTTCCCGAAGAAGAAGTGGAGGCGGCTGTCGAATACTACGAAGAATATTTTGATGAAGCAGGGGAAGATAACGAAGATAATGTAATAAAAGCTCTGGGAAATCCAAAAAAGGTGGCAGGGCAGATAAAATCCGAATATGCGGTGAAACTTCTCGACGACGACGATATACCGGTTGCTAAAAAGGGCTTTGCGGCAGCGAAATGGATAATAATAGGGATATGTTCAGCACCTGTTTCAATACCGCTTATAATCGTGTTCCTGTGTATAGCAATAGCTGCAATAGCTGTATTCATAAGTTGTGTCGCAGGAATAATCGCATGTCTGATAGGAGCGGCGGCAGCCAGCATAGGATGTCTCGTGATAGGAGCGCTTGCAACAGTAGTGGCGCCGGCGACTGCCTGTCTGTTCATAGGGATAGGCCTCATGGGACTGGGCGTATCTGCCGTTTTGGGATATTTAGTTGCAAAGGGGACTAAAGAAGTCGTCAAGGCTTCAGTGCGCGCTGTAAGAAAAATGCTTGAAAAGAGAAAGCTCAGAAGAGAAGGCAGCGCAGACTTTGGCAAATGGAATTACGATAAGGAGGTAAGATAGATGAACAGGAGGATCAAAAAGTTTTGGTTGATATGCGCGTCTGTAGTAGGAGCCGGGTTCATACTGTTTATCGTAGGATATCTGACAGGGGGAGTAGAATCCATGGATAAACTTTCAGATAAATATTCGTGGATAAATGTACCGTCTGAAGAAAGGATAAGTGAAAAACTTCAGGGTGAGGAATTCAGTTCAATACAGTTAGACGGATATGCAGATGTACAGATATATCAGGGAGAAGAAACTTTCGCGACGGCATATTACAGCGATGATATGACAAGACCGGAAATGTATGTTGAAAACGGGGTATTAAAAATAGATGTAAAAGATGAAGCAAAGGACGGAGTATATGTCAATCTCGGCAGCAGCGGATATCCGCTTATAGAAATAAGCTGTGCAGATATAGACTTTGAAAGTATAGATGTGCGAAGCCATCACGGAGATATACAGGTGGAGCATGTCAATGCCGAGAATATGTCGCTTATATCGGAGACTGGCGATATAGACGTTACAGCATGTGAGACGGGACGAATGAATGTCGAAAGCGACTACGGCGATATAGTATGCAGCGATGTGAGCAGCGGAGCTTTCAACGCAAAGCTGGATACAGGGGATATTACGTTCTATGGAAGTCTAAGCGGCGCTGTCGATATACAGTCTGACGTTGGAGATGTAGATGTGGTAACAGATGCCGGCGAAGACATGTACAGCGTGGTAGCGGATGTTGATACAGGTGATTTTAGTGTGAACGGTGAAAGCTATTCGGGAAAAGACGGACGTTATCAGTATGGAAACGGAGCTTACGTTATCAAGATAACCTGCGATACGGGAGATGTGAGCGTTGAATTTGCCGATTAACATGTATGCTGTAAATACCGCCGGCTGAGGACCAGAGCAAAGGTGCTGTGAATCAAGACGGCGCAAAAATGGCGTAAAAACAGCGTAATGTGAATATGATATGTATGATATGAAAAAACGGCTTCGGATGTGATCCGAAAGCCGTTTTTTCTTTGACATGCTGAATCAGTTTTTTTGCCTGCCGCGCTGCCGCATTGAAAATAAGCTGAAAATAGTAAAATGATATTGTGGTTAAAAAGATAAATTGATAGAATAAAGCATAAACAGGAGATGGGAAATTGCTGATAATCATAATAAAAATAGCGGCGTCTCTCGTACTTGGGACCATCGCGGGATTCGGCGCAGTATATATTTTCAATAAGATGCCGGCTGAATGGCTGTGCGATTACGGTGAAAAACCGAGGCGGGAGATTTCGGACCCTTATATACAGCGGGTGAAAGGCTTTCCATGGAGATGGATCTATGCTGCTGGGTTTGCATGTCTTTTGGTGCGGCTTTCATTTTTTGATGTGCAGTTTGCGGCAGCCGGATTGTTTGCGTGCTGGGCGATGCTGATCATCGGCCTGGCGGATCTGAAATACATGATAATCCCCGATCAGTTCGTTATAATGCTGGCGCTTTCTGCCTTTGGATTTATTCCTTATCATGACGGTATCATGCAGCCTCTGTTCGGAGCTCTTGCAGGGGGCGGAGTTATGCTGATGGTGGCAGTGCTCGGCGGAGCGCTGTTCAGGAAAGATGTCATGGGCTTCGGAGATGTCAAGCTGTTTACGTGTCTCGGATTGTGCCTCGGCATAAGAGGGACGGTGGCAGTGCTCATCGGCGCCTCTCTTTTGAGCGGCATAGCAGCAGCAGCCGGGATTTTGCTGAAGAAGTATTCCAGGGATGATGTCAAGCCGCTGGGACCTTATATATGCGGATGCGGTATATTTTATATATTCGTTGTCTGGCCGTTTCTTATATGAGAGGTCA
>UQNP01000024.1 GCA_900542385.1 uncultured Eubacterium sp. | reverse complement strand
CCACAGGAAAGATACAAAAAGCTCATGGACTATCTTAATGAACACGGTATAATCAAGATAGACAAACTCATGGAAATGTTCGGTATATCAATCGAAACTGCGAGGCGCGATCTCAGCTATCTTGAAAAAGAAGGCCTTATAAAGAAAATATATGGCGGTGCAACGATAATAGAACAAGAAGCTAAAGAACCTGCCAACGCCGAAAGACTTTCTAAAAACATCGATGAAAAAACAGCCATAGGACAAAAATGCGCAGATTTCATCAATGACGGCGATTCTGTCTTCCTTGAAGTCGGAACGACGGTGCTGCAGGTCGCAAAAGCGCTCAAAAACAAAAAAAATCTCACCGTGATAACAAATTCCATACCTATAGTGAACGAACTCATGGATACAGACTTCAACATATATATATCCGGAGGAAAGATAAGACACGGAGAAGGCTCCATATCAGGCACGCTGTCAATGTTTGAAATGGAAAACTTTCATATAGGGAAAGCCATAATAGGCGCCGGAGGCATAACGCTGGATTACGGGCTTTCCGATTTCGATATAGAAGAATCCCTTGTAAGAAGAAAAATAATAGAACAGTCCAGAGAAGTCATCCTTACTGCCGACAGCAGCAAATTCGGAAGAAATGTACTGGCCCACATAGCCCCTATAAGTGCAGTGGATCTCATAATCACAGACAGGAAGCTCAGCAGAGAAACTCTGGCAGAATTTGAAGATGCAGAAGTAAGCATCGTATTCGCCTGATATAAGGCTTAATATCGAAACAAAAAACACTGTGCAGACATATATCAGACTGCACAGTGTTTTTTCATTTTATCCTTTGATTATTTTTCAGCGGCTTTCTTTATACATTCAAGCGCATTGAGACTTCTCGGATATCCGATATACGGAAGGCACTGGGAAACCATTCTTATCAGAAATCCCCTGTCGTTTCCTATTCCCATATTTCCTGCAGCATGGGAGGTCAGCTGAGGTTCACATCCGCCCTGACCTGCCAGGAAACAGAACGTTATCATTTCTCTTGTCTTATCGTCAAGTCCGTCTCTCGTGTAATAATCTCCGAAACAGTTGGCCGCAAGCCACTTGTTGATATGTCTTGTTTTTTCATTTCCTTTTTTATAGAAATCCTTCATTCCCTCTCCGAATATATCCACCTGCTTCTGGTTTCCTGCCTCCAGTCTCGTATCATCAGTCACAGTTGCCTGATCTTTTATCGGCAGTTTTATGCCCTCTTCTTCAAATATTTCATTTGTCTTGTACAGAAAAGGTATCATCCTTCCATATCCCATATAAGCAGCCGACTGATATACGATCTCTTTTATTTCAACAGGCGTTACTCCCGCTTTAAGTGCATTGCGGACTTCCTCACCAAAAGCTTCTCTGCCCTGACAGCCAATCAGAACTGCCAGTACAGCTATCATTCTCGTCTTATCGTCAAGCATGGCATGCTCTTCGTTTTTTACATCATTTTGAAGAAAATTATCGAATATTTTCATAAACGCTGCATCTGTTTTTCTTATATCCATCATTATCCCTCCTTCAGATCGTTTTTCATCTTATGGATTATATAATCAAGACAATCCAGATCCTGCTGTCTCATATGTATATCGTCGAGCAAGCTGTATCTGTGTTTTTTAAGCATTTTTATCTGATCTTCCCTGCAGCCGTGCTGATTCAGTTCATCAAAGATCCTGATATTCTTCTCGCTCATACCAGTCTTGTCCAAAAGCGACATCAGACAAATGTAATCGTCTTTTCCTTTTTGCATATCCATCAAACATTTCTCCCGTTACATTAAAAATCCGTCATACTTCATGCCCGAAAAACCCCTTTGTATGCTCTATAAATTTCGTTACAGCAGGACTGAAAGGCTGCTGTCTCTTCCATGCAAGCACACAGTTTGTATAAACCTCCGGCTCCAGAGGCCTCCTGCATATGTATTTTTCATCCCAGAAAGGCACCGCCCCTTCTATGACCACCGCGTAACCCAGATCATTTTGCACCATGATCGCGGCATTCGTTCCAAGATTGCTGGTAAACAGCACATTGAGATCTTTATAATGATCCCCCATCCACGACACTATGAGGTTTTGCACATTGCTCCTCTTTGCCATTATTATCGATTTGTCAGCAAGATCCTCGGCACGCACGCTGTCTTTTTCTGCAAGAGGATCATCCGGTTTCATAAGAACGACCCATCTTTCCTTCACATCCAGCTTTATAAAATCATACTTGTCTATATCTATAGGCTCCATCATAAGTCCTATATCCACAAGGCCTCTGTCCATTCGATCCTTTATCTGATCCGCAGTACCCGTATAAAGCTCATATGTGACCATTGGATATTTTCTGCTGAAAGTTTTAAATATATCCGGAAGCAGATTTACAGAAGCAACTTCGCCGCACCCGACTACCACTCTGCCGTCTATCATTTCTTCCTGTTCGATAAGCTCCCTTTCTGTCTTATCTACGAGCTCCGTTATTTCCTCGGCTCTTCGTCTCAGGAGCAGACCCTCATTGGTGAGAGTTATCTTCCTGCTGCCTCTTTCAAACAGCTTAACTCCCACCTCTTCCTCAAGCTGCGACAATTGTCTGCTCAAGGTAGGCTGCGTGATATGGAGCACCTCTGCCGCCCTCGTTATGTTCTCTTCCCTTACCACCGTCAAAAAGTACTTCAATATTCTGAATTCCATCTTCTATGAATACCGTCCTTTTCGGCATCTATTTTAATTTGCTGTATTCTTCTTCTGAAACGGCTTCAAGCCATTCATTGGATCCTCCATCGGCAGGAACTTCAACAGCAAGATGGGAAAACCAGCTGTCCTTAGCCGCACCATGCCAATGCTTTACTTCAGGAGGAATGTTTACCACATCTCCTGCATGCAGTTCAAGAGCAGGCTTGCCCCATTCCTGATACCAGCCTCTTCCGCCTGTAACAAGCAGTATCTGTCCGCCCTTATGGTGTATATGCCAGTTGTTTATACATCCGGGCTCAAATATCACATTGCCAATGCCTACTCCCTCTGTAGTGAGCATTTTCAAATAGCTGTCTCCAGAAAAATATTCTCCGAAAGGATTTTTTTCTCCAACTTCAAATACCGCACCGCCGCCAAGATCTTCCATCATTTTATCTTTATCCATATTCCATACCTCCTCAATAAAAATCAGACTTTTGGACGGGGATCTCATTCCTCTATCCTAAGCCTGATTTTAACTCAATCAAATTATATATGTCAAATACCTATAGTGAATGTATCAATATGCTTAAACTGTATATATAATTTTTTCGATCATCCGCAGTATATTTACCGGATCAAAAAAACAAAAAATAATAATACCAACCTCTTCCTTTAAAACCTTTTTATCTGTAAAGCTTTCATCTTCTGACCTCTGATGCCTGTGACTCTTTTTCTTATCTTTTTCATCTGCAGTCCTTTGACCGCTCTTTCGTCTTCTGCTCGTTGGTACTGTGAAGTTTCCGCTTTGCCATCTTCCGCACGGGGTATCCCGCCTGGGACTTCTCCTCACCCCTTCGTCGGCGTTTTAAATTCAGCAGGTTGGTATTATCTTTGTTCTTCTGTGTAGATTTCTGGCGGAATCACCTTCTTTCTTGACTTACATACAAACCGTCTGTAAGCTGATTATCTTGAAAGCTTTGGCTATCGCCTTTCGCTTTTCTTAATGTTATTATAGCACCGCCGGCCACACATTGCAAGAATTTTTTGAATTTTTTTGCAAAACTATTTATTTTTTATTTTTCGTTAAAGATCTGTTCCAGCCATACTGCGTAATCTTCTACCCAGCCGCCGTCTCCTCCGAAACCGTGAGGCCAGTCTTCAAGAACGATCCTGCTGACTTCGGCCCCATATCCTGCATCAGTTCATACTGCTCTTCAAACTGTCCGTAAAACGGATCTTCCGTGCCGTAACAGTAGAAAGTAGGCGGCAGATCGCCTTTCCGAAGCTCTTCTTCATCCATAGAGGCTACGCTCAGTCTCCCGTAAAATGAATATATCATACCGCAAGCCGAAGCCCGCGCCGGCACACTGTCAAGCTCATCGGGAACATAACTGTCGTCAAGAACACTTCCGTTGACATCTTCATCAAAATTCAGCAGAAATTCTCCGGCCTGTATTCCCCCTGCTGAATATCCCATAACAGCAATATCTTCAGGGTCTATGCCGTATGCGTCAGCATTGCTGCGGATGAAACGCACAGCTCTTGCCACATCAATAGCGCCTTCACGCTGCGTATACGGTCTGAGTCTGTAGTCTACTATGAAGGTCTGAAAGCCCAGTTCTCTCAGATGTGCAGCCGTAGGAAGAGTGTCAGTATAATTCCCGCGGAACTGATATGCGCCTCCTGCCATCAGCACTACCGCTCCTTTTATCTCAGTACCCTCTCTTGCAGGCATAGCTGTAACATAAGGACGAAAATCATATTCATCAAAGTACCCGTCCATATCTTCCGAAAACACAGTCGACGAAGGCATATTGTCTTTTTCCCACAGGTAAAGCACCTGTATTCCCGACGTGTCAGGTGCAGTATTCATGACGGTCTGATCACTTTCAGGCTCCGGAAGTTTCCTGTATTGATCCCCATAAGACAATTCGGACATAAGCCCGCTGCCGTAATCATATTCCTCCGGAAAATCATAGGGAGTTTCGAGTGTATATTCCGAGGTCCCCTCGCGAAGGTCAGAATATACTCTGTTTTGAGCATCGAGCTGCGTGTTTTCCTCGCTCTGCTGCGAACATCCTGAAATAAGCATGAGAGCAGTCAGCAAAGCGGCTCCTTTTCCTCTTACTTTTTTCATATTTCAAAGCCTCTCTATTCTCTCTGTTTATCAAACAGCCATCCCATCACATTTTCATCGTAGGCAAAAGCCGCCCCTCCCGCATGCTGATCGGAATATCCCCTGGAAGAAAAATATTCCTGATCTTTCACGTCAAGCACAAGGATCTCATCGATTTCTTCGCCGCTCATTCCCCTTTCTTCATAGATTCCGTAAAGCTCGCCATACGCATCTCTGAGAGGCTCTGATCCATAGTAGGTATCCTCAGCTCCTACAGCCATATATACCGGAGTTCCTGCATCGGCAAGCACTTCAAGATCTCCGTCCCATTTTGTGCTTACGGCAAGATATGCCGCATAAAGATCCGGACGTTTTCCCATGACCAGCGAGCCTGTCTCACCTCCCCCTGACATGCCTTCAAGATAAACGCTTTTTTCATCGATATTATAATGCGAGATCAGGTATTCCGTCAGCGTTATAGTCTGATCCGCCGACAATTCATCCCAGCCTTCCAGCTGAGGAGCTGCTATTATCATATTATCGTTGTAATCCTGAGCCTCAAATCCGAAACCCTCTGATCTCAGATTGACTCCCACACCCTGAAAATACAATCCTTCATATCCGGGAAGCGTTATGAACAGCGCATAAGGCGAACTGCCGTCGTAGCTTCCCGGAACATAACAGAAACGGTCAGCAGCAGAAGAACTGCTCCTTTGATCTTTTTCATCATTTTTGTGAATCCACAGGCGGCACCATTTCAGCATACTTTTTAAGAAGCGCAGGACTGCTTACATAGTACCTTTTCTGCTTGTCCATATCGTATATTTTCTGCATTTCTTCCTCTGACAGAGAAAAATCATAAAGATCGAAATTATCTTTTATATGTTTTGGATTTTTCGAGCCCTGAATGATGATGTTGCCCGCCTGGATATGCCATCTCAATATTATCTGCGCGCTGCTTTTACCATACTTATCCCCAAGAGAAGCAAACAAAGGCTCCTTCATAAGCGTTTCATCACCATGTCCCAGAGGATACCATGCCTGTACAGCGATCTCCTCACTGTCCAGGAATTTTTTCATATTCTTTTCCTGGGAATATGGATGGACTTCCGTCTGCAAAAGAGCAGGCTTAACCTCACATATGCTCAGTATTTCTTCTATCTGCTCCATTGTAAAATTTGAAAGGCCTATAGCTCTCACCTTTCCTTCTTTATACGCTTTCTCCATGAGCCTGTATCCTGCGGTATAATTTCCTGCCGGCTGATGTATCAGCAGCATATCTATATAATCTGTATCAAGGCGCTCAAGAGTTTTTTCCACAGCATCTTTATTTTCATAAAAGCTCGGCCACAATTTAGTTTCAAGAAATATATCTTCTCTCTTAAGGCCGGATCTTTTTATCGCGCGGCCTACCGCTTTTTCATTTACATAAGCGTTTGCCGTATCCACAAGCCTGTATCCGTAATCAAGAGCATTGACCACCGCTTCTTCCGCTTCATCAGGACTCATCATAAATGTACCGATACCTTCCATCGGCATTTTTATTCCGTTATTAAGCAATTTATATTCCATGATATTTCCTCCTCTTATCATCATTTTACTGTAGTAGACGTACCGCCGAATACTTCCGACATCTTCATCGTATCTAAAGCTTTATCTATATCCTTGACTTCTTTTCCTGTAAGCACTATATCAGCAGCTCCTGCATTCTCTGCCATCCGCTTTGCTTTTCTCATACCCGGTATAGGAACTATCCAAGGTTTTTTACACATCATCCATGCCATGGAGATCTGAGCCGGAGTACTGTTCTTTTTCTCTGCAAGCTCATTCAAAAGTTTCAGAAGCTTCCTGTTTTCATCCACCGCATCATCTGTGAACTGCGGCATAGAAGCCCTGTAATCGTACTTTTTGTCAAAAGATTCTCCCTTCCCGTATTTACCTGTCAGAAATCCGTTTGCCATAGGAGAAAATGCGACAAAGCCGACATTGAGCTCTTCAAGGACAGGAAAAAGCTTTTCATAATGTCTCGCCATCATCGAATATCTGTTTTCCACCGCTGTTACCGGACACACTGCATCAGCTCTGCGCAGATATTCTTCATCAGTTTCCGATATTCCCCAGTGTGTTATCTTCCCTTCCTTTATGAGATCAGCCATGACCCCCGCAACTTCTTCCGGACTCACATTAGGATCTGTCCTGTGCTGAAAATACAGATCTATGTGATCAGTGTCAAGCCTTCTAAGAGAACCTTCTACGGATTTCCTGATGGTCTCAGGCCTGGAGTCAGGAATGATAGGATATGGGAATTTCCCGCTTTCCTTATCAAAGCTCAATCCGAACTTAGTAGCTATCACCACTTTGCTGCGTACCGGTTTCAATGCCTTGCCGACCAGTTCTTCATTTACATGGGGATCATCAGCAGTACCGTACACCTCCGCAGTATCAAAAAAAGTATATCCCATCTCTTCTGCTTCTCTAAAAAGAGAAACAGCCTCCTTCTCTTCGACAGGCCTGCCGTATGCGTGGGACAGTCCCATGCATCCGAAACCTACCGCAGAAACCTTTAAATCTTCTCCTAATATTCTCATCTTCATATTCATCACTCCTTTTTATCCACATGATCTTATCTTAGTTCTCTCAATGTATGTCTGTACATGAGAAAAGACACCGGAAGCATTATCACTTCAACTGCCAGCTGAGTCCATATCATGCCGTAAAGTCCGATTGTGATATTCATTATTATAAGCAGAGGTATATTCAAAAGTCCCTGTCTGCTGAAAGTGAGTATTGCCGATTTAGCACCTTTTCCCATAGCCTTTAAAGTATAGCTTATAAGAAAATTTATCGATGTGAGCGGAACGGCAAGACATGCTATCCTAAGAAAACTTGCGCCTAAAGTACTCGTTCTTATCTCAGGGATGAACAGGTGCATTATCCCATGAGCAAAAACAGCGAAGCAAGTTATAAAACAGGCGGATATCACCAAAGCCGTTTTCCAGGAAAACACAGATACATCCCGCATACGTCTGTAATTTCCTGACGCATAGTTGTAACCTACGAGAGGCATGAATCCCTGACAAAGTCCCATACACACATTTAAAGACACCTGATCTATCCTCTTTACTATCCCATACGCCGCTACCGGTATATCTCCGTATCCTGCCGCCAGTCTCACCATAACCATATTGGACATATTTCCAAGCGCAGTGGCAAGCGCCGAAGCAAGTCCCACTGAAAAAACAGGACGGACAAATCGAATTGTAAAGAAAATCGGATTTAAAGAAACAGCCGCTTTCTCTCCAAGTCTGAAATACTGAACAGAGAAAAATATAACAGAAGCTGTATTCGATAACGCAGTTGCTACAGCTGCACCTGTAACATCCATTCGAATAACAAATATCAGTAATGGATCAAGCGCAACATTCAGGACCCCGCCAAACATCATTCCTGCACTCGCCTGACGTGCAAAGCCTTCGCTTCTGAGCAGATGGCCTAAAACAAGGCTTACCACAGTCGGTGCGCCTCCAAGTACCACTACCCAGAACATATAACTCTCAGCATATTCCATCGTCTGTCTGCTTGCACCCAGAAAATCGAGAAGAACATCGCGCTGAAAATAAGTTGCAGCAGAAAAGACAAGTGTTGCTGCGGCTCCGCCCCATATGCTGAAAGCTGATACGAATCTGATATCTCCGTGATTATGCGCTCCAAGCATACGTGAAATAAGGCTGCTCCCGCCTATCCCAAAGAGATTGCCGAGAGCAGTGAGAAGATTGAACCACGGTGATACCAGCGATACGGCTGCCACCATATATGGATCACCTATCTGACCTATGAAAAAAGTATCTGCCAGATTGTATATCATCGTCACAGCCTAGCTTATAACTGTCGGGATCGCCAGCGTCGCAACAGCTTTAGGCACAGGCATGCTTTCAAACAGATATTTTTCCGATTACTCTTCCATTTTTACAGCTCCAGTCCGTTAAGCCATTCCTGTATTTCATCATTCCCTGCACCTGATGAAAAACGTGCTCCGTCGAGCCAGTTGCCTGTTCCGGCCATATCGGCAAGAAGCTGTCCGCTGTCTCCTATATCAGAACTTGCAGAAGTGCAGAAAGGTATGACATTTTTTCCTGAAAAATCATTTGCTTCGACAAATCCGTCAACCGGCCATGCTGCTATTCCCCACCATATAGGATATCCGATAAATACTGTATCGCAGGAATCCCAGTTTTCCACTGTGTCGGATACAAGCTCAACATCTCTTGCATCAGGATTGTCATGTTCATATACTACACGACTGTTTTCATCGTTCCAGTTCAAATCATCATCCGTATACGGATCTGCCGGCTCTATCTCGAATATATCTCCGCCGGTTTCTTCCGCAATAGTGTTTGCAACATCCTCAGTATTGCCTGTAGCTGAATAATATACTACAAGAGTATTTCCAAGATCGACACTGCCTGATGATTCATTACCTGCATTGGAACTTCCGCTGCTCTCTTCACCGCTGCCGCACGCTGCAAAACTCAAAGCAAGGGCAAAACACATGAAAACTGCCGCTATTTTTCTCATTTTCATTTCCATTCTCTTTCACTTGATCATTACTACTCATAACATTCACAAAACAACTCATATATTTCATCATGGGTGAGCTGTCTGTAGCTTCCCTGTGAGATCCCGCACGAATCTGCTATCGCCCTGAGCTGTTCCCTGCTCTGTACTCCTAATTCCTTAAGACTCGTCGGCAGACCGAGCTCCTTTATGAAATCTGCCAGTGCATTTATTCCTTCAAGTGCTATCACTTCATCTGATTTTCCATCTTTTTCGACTGACCATACGTTTTCAGCGAATTTTACGAATTTATGCAGTCCGTCTTTATAAATATGTCTATAGTAAACAGGATGTATCACCGCAAGTCCGCATCCATGATTTCAGTCAGTATACGCACCGAGCTGATGCTCCATATTATGGCACTGGAAATCGCATCTCTTGCCCATCTTTATTATTCGGTTTTCTGCCATAGTTGAATCTCACATCAGATTGCTTCTGGCATTATAATCCTTTGGATCTTTGACTGCCGCTCTTAAATTGCGTATGACGCTTTTCATCAGAGCTTCCATAATATCATCTGATACATTGTCTTCATCCGGCGCGCTGAAATAAGTCTCCATTATATGGCTCAGTATATCGAATCCTCCCGATACCATCTGTTTTTCCGGTACGCTGTATGTGTATTCCGGATCTAAAAGAGCAAACTCTGCATTGAGGGCAGGATAATCTCTTCCGGTTTTTATCTTTTTCTCTTCGTTGGTTATCACCGCACCTCCATTGCACTCGCTTCCTGTCCCTGTTACCGTTACTATCATGCCCAAGGTAACAGGTCTTACTTTTATCTCTCCCGGTCTTGCCCAGAAATCATCCCATATATCTCCATCGTATACTGCCGCTAAAGACACAGCTTTGCAGCAATCCATTACAGAGCCTCCTCCCACCGCAAGGATCACATCTGCATGGTTTTCTTTAGCGAGCTTCGCACCTTCACAGACTTTTGCATAAGTAGGGTTTGCCACTATACCTGAAAACTCCACTACTTTTTTTCCGTTTTTCTCAAGTATTCCTGTGATTTCATCGTATATGCCGTTTCTTTTGATCGAGCCGCCTCCGTAAGCCAGCATCACCGTATCACCGCAGTTTTCAATAAGACTGGCAAGATATTCCTTAACACATCCTTTTCCAAAATATACTTTCGTTAAATTCTGGAATATAAAATTGTTCATAGCTTCCCGTCTCCTTTCCCTATTATCTGAATATTCTTTTCCTTTGATGCTTTAATTATAAAAAAAACGAGTCTTCATAAGAAGTCTCGTTTCGTTATATAGTTTATACCTAAAGGTTTATACTGATGAGCTGCTCATATAACCTTTTTAACAGCCTGCAAAAGCTGCTCAACTGTATGTGAAGGCTTTGGGGAGTGAAGAAGACCAAAAGGAATAGTATACTCCCATTCGACAGGTATTATCTTGAGAAGCGGATGCACATACTTCCAGTTTTCTATCGCCATCAGGACGCAGTTCTCGTTTTCACATCTGTTGAAGGCCTCAACATCGTAGAACTCGATATCCTCTATGTTTATATCAGGATGATTCTTCCAAAGATCATCCCTGAGCACATCCACATGATGGCTCCAGCCTCTTTTCATCAGCATCAAAGTCTCACCGTACAGATCCCTCACAGAAAGCCTTTCCTTCTGCGCCAGTCTGTGTTCTATGGAAACTGCGCAGCATATAGCCTCCCTGGATATCTCAAGTCCGCTGCACTTTCTCAGATCCAGCATGGTCTCGTCGAAGATACCTGCCACTACGTCTATGTTGTGACCGAGATTTGCCAGGATCTCCCGCGCATTCTCCAAAGTGTTCTCAAAGGGTATCAACTGAAACTTCATATCAGGACAGTACTGAGAAAGCTTCGGCCATAAATTGACGAATAACTGAGCAGGCGTCATCGGCGATGTTCCGATCCTTATAACGCTGTCCGTTTCTTTCATGGCATTTTTAGCTCTCGTAAGAGCCTCTTCACAATAATGTATGATGTATTTAGCATCTTTATATATGGACTTTCCCGCCTCGGTAAGCTCTATTCCCCTGTGAGTGCGTATCAAAAGCTTAAGTCCGGTATCTGATTCCAAAAGATTTATCTGCTTTATGACAGCAGTCGGCGTTATGAACATTTCTTCGGCAGCTTTGCTGAAACTGCCTGCATCAGCTACATGTATAAAGGTTTCAAGCTGTGTATTGTACAGCATCTATACGATCACTCCCCTCTTTTATTTCTTCTCTTCCGCTCTTTGTTTTTTCCACGTCTTTATCTGCTCAAGACGCGTCTTGAAATTTTTTTCGTTTCCCTGTTCTGTAGGTCTGTAATACTCCCTGCCGACAAGCGAATCCGGCAGACACTGCATGTCCGTCAGTTTATCTTCCGTATCATGAGCATACTGATATCCTCTGCCGTAATCCAGATCTTTCATCAGCTTAGTTGGCGCGTTTCTTATCACAAGAGGAACCGGCTCTGCGATCTGCGACAGAGCATCCCTTTTCGCCTCATTGTACGCCTTATCGAGAGCGTTTGATTTTGGAGACAGCGACATATACACAACAGCCTGGGTCAGATTATCGGTACATTCCGGCATACCTATGAAGTGACATGCCTGATAAGCGGCTACTGCCTGCTGCATGGCTGCCGGAGTCGCAAGTCCGATATCCTCGCTTGCGAATCTGATTATGCGCCTTGCTATATAGAGAGGATCTTCCCCCGCTTCAAGCATCCGCGCCAGCCAGTACACTGCCGCATCCGGATCGGAATTTCTCATTGATTTATGAAGCGCTGATATCAGATTGTAATGCTCTTCGCCTTTTTTATCATAAAGCAGAGATTTTTTCGATGTACACTGCTCTATGGTCTCCCTCGTGACCTTTATGCAGTCCTCGCCCGCGTCACCGTTAAGTACTGCCATCTCAAGCACCGAAAGCGCAGAGCGCGCATCACCGTTTGCAAAATTTGCGATGACATCCAGGATATCATCGCTTACTTCTGCGTTTAACCTTCCAAATCCGCGATCATCTTCCAAAGCCCTCTTTAAAAGTTTTACTATATCTTTCGTATCAAGACTTTGAAGCACGAAGACACGGCATCTTGAGAGCAGCGCTCCGTTCACTTCAAAAGAAGGATTTTCAGTAGTCGCCCCTATCAGTATTATGCTTCCTTTTTCTACAAAAGGCAGAAAGGCATCCTGCTGAGCTTTATTAAAGCGATGGATCTCATCCACGAATACTATCGTCCGCTCACCGTACATACGATTACTCTCAGCCTGCTGCATAACAGTTCTTATCTCTTTTATTCCGCTGGTGACCGCTGAAAAATCGATGAATTCAGCTTTTGTCCTTTTCGCTATTATACGTGCCAGCGTCGTTTTCCCTACTCCCGGCGGACCCCAGAATATCATCGACGATATTTTATCGCTTTCTATAAGCCGCCTTAGTATCTTTCCCTCTCCGAGTAGATGCTGCTGTCCCATGAATTCATCAAGTGATTCAGGTCTCAGTCTAAAAGCAAGAGGCGCTGAATTTTCTTTTTCGAAAAATGTCATCTGCTCCATTTTCATATACCTTTCTTTCTGCTGATGTTCTCATTTCATTATATATTCGCGGCAGGGTTTTGAAAAGCCGGCTTTCGATCTTATACATCCATCAATGTGTTGCATTCCCCTATCATATATGTTATATTCATTAAAGAATTTTGAAAGGGAGGTGGCTTGATGTCGTCTATTCGTTAACTTAAGGACAATAAATTCCTTACTTTATCATGACTTCGGTGATGAGTTTTTTGTTGTACTTGTTTTCGGATAGGATCATCATGCATACCTGTAAATTTTATCATTCAAAACATGCTATACCGAGGAAGCTTCCTCGAAGTATGTCTGCATTGCTTTGCACGATCTATATACGGACAGCTCATCATACGAAGCCGCCCGTTTTTTATTGTCCTTTTTAAGACCGTAAATATTCTGCTTAAATAAAAAGAAGGGATAATGAAAATGTCAGAAAAAAAAGGAACACTTAAACAAAAAAACTGGAAAACTCAATTCGTACTCGTTGCATCCGGACAGGCAATATCCATGCTCGGCAGCAACGGCGTACAGTTTGCGCTCATATGGTGGCTGGCAGAGGAGACATCTTCTCCTCTCATGCTCGGCATCTCAGGATTCGTAGCATATATACCCATGGCTGTCCTGAGTCCCGCCGCCGGCATAGCAGCAGACAGATACAACAGGAAATTCATATCTATATTTTCAGATATGACTATGGGAGCAGCCGCTCTGATATACTCCATACTGCTGATGCACTTTGACCTTCCTGTATGGACAGTATTCATCCTTTTATGTATGAGAGGTGCAGGAAGTACTTTCCAGCAGCCGGCAATACAGTCGATAATACCTCAGCTGGTGCCTAAAGATCGTCTGCTTAAGACCAACGGTATAATGCAGCTTATGAATTCCGGCTCCTTTCTGATCGGTCCGGTTATCGGTGCACTGCTTTATTCCATATTTCCTATACATGTAGTGCTCATAAGCGATGTGCTCGGAGCAGCTCTTGCAAGCGCAGCGCTTGCAGCAGTGAGAATACCCGCCCGCGATAAAGAAAACAGAAGCCGCAGCAGCATATCAACGGAGTTCAAAGAAGGAGTTCTGATATTCCGCAGCGACAGAAGACTTCTATACCTCGTTGCCGCTCAGGCGATGTGTATGTTCTTTTACGCTCCTCTCGCATCCTTTTATCCGCTGATGACCAGCGATTTCTTCGATCTTTCAGCGATGTACGGGAGCGCCGTGGAGCTTGCCTACGCCTCAGGGATGATAATATCCTCACTGCTGTTCTTCTCAGTGCTCAACGTGAATAAAAAGATAAGGACTTCATTCATAGGTCTTGCCGGCGTTGGTCTTTTCTCCTCAATATGCGGCATACTTCCTCCAACATTTTCCGCCTGGATCGTATTTGCACTTATGTGCGTTCTGATGGGCGCCTCAGCAAACGTGCACATCATACCTCTCACCGCATATATTCAGGAGACTGTGGATGAAAAAAAGATGGGCAGAGCATTTTCCATGCTTACTCTGATCTCATCCGTCACCACTCCTGTAGGACTTCTCGTAAGCAGTCCTATAGCTGAGCACACCGGTGTTAATACCTGGTTTTTCATATCGGGACTGTTCATAATAGCGATAACCTTATTTATGTACCGTATCCAAAACAGGCATGAATAATATTTCCTGCATTATAAAAATTACCGCTGCATCGGCGGATCGTGTTTCGCTGATGCAGCGGCTTTGTTTTTATTACCTTTTAAAAATATTTTTTAATTTCTCCCAAACGCCTTCCGGCTCTTTTTCTTTCATTCCGTTTTCCTGCCTGTTATACGCAGTTTCAGGCAGCATAGCTCTGTTTATGAGCTCCTGCTGGGAGTCTATCAGCTCTCCGCCTTCTCCGACGCCTTTCTTTTCATAAAGTCCGTCATATCTTAAATTTCTTGCTTTTACATTATCGCGAAGCATTATATCGAGTATATCCATTATCTGTTTTCGTATCTTCGGAGACTTTATAGGACATGCTACTTCAACTCTGCGATTTAGATTTCTCGTCATAAAATCCGCTGAAGATATATACATGACCATATCATCACCGCTTCCAAAGCAGTATACTCTTGAATGTTCGAGAAATCTTCCGACTATACTTGTTATGAATATGTTCTCCGTGTACCCTTCTATATCAGGCAGCAGACAGCATATTCCCCTTATTATCATCTGCACCTTTACACCTGCCTGAGATGCATCTTTGAGCCGGTCTATCGTTTCTCTGTCGGTCAGAGAATTTATCTTTATCGTTATGGACGCATCCAATCCCTGCTTTGCTTTCTCTATTTCTCCCTGTATCAGCGCAAGGATCTTGTTTTTCATACTGTTAGGAGCTACGAGAAGCGCATCGTAATGGCCATTCAGATTTGCTATAGCCATATTCTTGAAATACACTGCCGCATCGTTTCCTATTTCCTCATCCGAGGTTATGAAAGAAAGGTCAGTGTAAAGTTTTGCCGTCTTTTCATTGTAGTTGCCTGTACCAACCTGGGTTATGCGCCTTATTTTTCTTCTCTCCATCAACGTGATAAGGCACACTTTAGAATGTACCTTATAATCTTTCAGTCCGTATATCACCGTACATCCGGCTTCTTCCAGGCTCTCGGACCAGTTGATATTGTTTGCTTCGTCAAATCTGGCACGAAGTTCCATTATAACGGTGACTTCCTTGCCGTTTTCGGCTGCGGTCCTGAGATAGTCCACAAGAGTCGCTCTTCTTGCCAGTCTGTATATGGTGATCTTAATCGAAACTACTCTTTCATCTGACGCCGCTTCCTTTATAAGCTGCAAAAACGGATTCATCTGCTCATAAGGATACGACAGCAGCAGATCTTCCGACATGACTCTGTTTATCATGCTCTCTCCGGGAGTCATCCATTTAGGAGGCTGAGGCTCGAAAGGCTCGTAAGTTATGTCTGAAAGCAGACTCTTAGGCAGTTTGTCTAAAAGAGGGTATACATACGACATCTCAAGAGGCGCATTGCTTCTGAATACCTGCTCTTTTTTCAGCTCCAGCTTTTCTCTCAGAAACTTCTCCAGCTTTTCATCTATATTTCCTAAAACTTCAAGCCTTACAGGTGCAAGTCTTGATCGTTTTTTCAGGACTTTTTTCATCTGATGCCTGAAATCATCATCGTCATCTACGAGACTGCCGACATTTACATCAGCATTTCTCGTAACTGTTATTATACTTTTAGCTTCTATGGTGCAGTTATCGAACACTCTGTCTACGTATTCACATACCAGATCTTCAAGAAGCGTATATCTCGTATTATCACCCGGCACGTGCACCACCCTTTCAAGAGTCGTAGGGACCGGCACTATGCCGTAGGCTGTCTTTTCTTTTATCTTAAGCAGCAGCACTATGTACAGCGCTTTATTTATTAAATGTGGAAATGGATGATGCGCATTAATTATCTGAGGCGATAAGATAGGCTGTATATACGATGTGAAATAATCCTCCGCATATCTTCTGCCCACTGGAGTCATACTGCTCATTTCGACATATGTTATACCTTTTTCCTGAAGGAGTCCGGTAACTTCTTTGTAGATCTTATCTCTCTTTTTATATAAAGGAGCCACAGCTTTGAACACCTCTGCAAGCTGTTCCTCGGCATCCATTCCCGTCTTGTTGTCTATCTGAGGTTTCGCCATAAAAGTCTGATCGTAAAGACTTCCGACACGTATCATAAAAAACTCATCCAGGTTGCTCGTAAATATTGATATGAATTTGAGCTTTTCAAAAGCGGGAACTCCCTTTTCCTTAGCTTCATCCATAACTCTCTCATTGAATCTGAGCCACGAAAGTTCCCTGTTCTGCGTGTAGATAGTCTCTTTCACTTTTTTCCCACCACTTTCTTGTATAAATATCCTTCTCTTACTCCAAAACTGCTCATGACTATTTCGTCGCACCCGCAGTATCTGCATACGGTATCGAGGATTATCATTCCCGGTATCAGTGTATGCACGCGATCAGGCGCTACTCTGAGTATTTTGTTTAAGATCTGTTTTTCTTCGTCTTTAAATTCTTCGAGCAGGAGCTGCATATTACCTACAGGTATCCTGTCGTTTTCACGTCCCATATCGAACCTTTCATTGTTGAATTTCTTAACGGCACGTATGGTTCCGCCTATTCCTATCATTTTTTTATGTTCACCTTTGTGAAGGAATCTGACTTCCTTGAGTTCAGCCTCCACTCGTTTCTTTATTGCCTTTTTTTCGCTTCCTTTTGGAAACAGTTTTGATACATATGTCTTGTACATGGAAAGAGAGCCAAAATCAAGACTTTCCGCATCCTTTATCTTTCCATTTTTGAATACAAGTATCTCTGTGCTGCCGCCTCCTATGTCTACCATAACTCCGTCATCAAGCTTCATAGAGCTGGCGGCTCCTTCAAAATCTAAAACGGCTTCTTCATATCCGCTTAATATATCTACATCAAGACCTGTCGTTTCTTTTATCTCCTTTACGGCTTCCTCAGTGTTGGAAATATTTCTTAAGGATGCTGTCGCAAATACATATAGCGCCTCCACCTGAGCCCTTGCAGCCATTTCTTTGTAAGTACTCAAAACATTGCACGCTTTTTTTATGCCCACCTTGCTCAATTCTCCGTCATGTACGTATCCTATGAGTCCGGCCGTTGTCTTGTTATTGAAAAGCGACGTTATCTTTTCCCCTTCCACATCATATATACAGAGTCT
>UQNP01000023.1 GCA_900542385.1 uncultured Eubacterium sp. | reverse complement strand
GCGTTTGCATTATGTAAACCACGCTTTTATCAAAAATGGAGATTTCAGTGGATATTTTCAGAATTTAATTGATCAGAAAATTATGATAAATATTTATTTGCGTATAAAACACGTGGTATCATAATATATTTGCTGAAAAAGAAGCGAAAAGATGAGGCAGACACTGTAAATTTATTATTATATGAAAATATTGGTTTACATAACGTATAATTTTCTGAAAAAAAGCCTTTTTTTCAGCCGATTTGATAAAAATAACCATACATACCCGGTATCGGTATACAGAAGATCCCCGAAAGTCCTTGAGGCGATGTTTGACATTTCTTCACATCAGAGCTTTGGAGCTTTGAAATGCATTAGGTCTCTGGACTCCGGGCACAGTGCTGCGTGATCAGAGCGATTGAATGAAGCTAAAAAGGAGCCGCATACCGTAAAAAATTATAATGATCCCGCACACTATGTTTATTATTCTAAGGAGCTTAGGACTAAAGCGGCGGCTTGATATGGAAATGATGAGAGTGAGGCCGGCAAACCACAGACACGAAGCGGAGGCGACACCGATCATGAAAAGAGCGCCTTTTGAAGCGGGCAGGGCTGCGTGAAAGGCACCCAGCATCATAGTTCCGTCTATGAGAGCCTGAGGGTTGAACCATGTCACGACGCAGGCGGAACAGATCGTCTTATTTATAGATGTTTTAGCGATTGATGTTTCGGCATTGGATACGGCTTGATCTTCGGGTCTGGATCTCAGCAGGCTTATACCTATGAGGACTACGATGATACCGCCTGCAAGCAGGATCATCATATTGAGCAATTGAAAACGCTCCATGAGTGCACCTATCCCAAAGAAGCAGGCGAGGGCTAAAGTGACATCGAAAAAAATCACGATCAGAGCCGTGATCAGAGCGCGGCGGCGTGTGTGCGCCAGTGCCGAATTTATAACAAAAAGATTTTGAAGACCTATGGGCGCTACATAGGCGAGTCCCATGGTCAGACCTTGCAAAAAATATCCCATAACGGAATAATTATACCGTCAAGTATGATGCGTGTAAAGATAAGGACTTTTGATTTTGTTTGGTCTTTCTCACACAAGCACTTGAAAATCGGAAGACAGGTATGCTATTATAAGAAAGTGCGGTAAATGCAGATGAGAAAATCTGAGATCGGATGCCGACGCTTGATAAATGATTTATATGTCTCTGTAGCTCAGCTGGATAGAGCACTGCTCTCCTAAAGCAGGTGCCGGGCGTTCGAATCGCCCCAGGGACGCCATAAACACCGGAATTTTACGGAGAAGGAAAGGTTTCGGTGTTTTTTTATGCAGACTTGAAGGCAAAAAAACATAAAAATACATTGAATCAGCAGCATCCATACTTGACTTTTTTTCTACAGAATAATATAATGAAACCCGGTACTATATATAGTATCGGGTTTTTAAAAACATCACAATGATATGGAATATATAGTTTATAAAATGATTGAAGAAATGTTGTAAAAAGTATATAATACGGCACATTGTGCGAGCAGCAAGGCAGCAAAACGCCGCCGTGCTCGCCGCATTGCCGCAAGAACTGCCGCAATATGTCATCGAGAGAATCATACCGGCTGCATATCGCGCCAACAGAGGAATTTGAATTTACTATGAGAGGAGAAGGGACATGGATGTAAAGGTAAGAGTTATAAAGAGAAACGGTGAAGAAGTCGATTTCAACCTTGTGAAAATAGTCAATGCCATAAAGGCGGCGAACAACGAGGTAGATAATATACATAAGCTCAATGAATTCCAGATACAGGCCATAGCGGACACGGTGGCAGGAAAGATCGCCGAGATGACTCACGCAGTGCATGTAGAAGATATACAGGATATGGTGGAAACGGGAATCATGGAAATGCGCGGTTATGAAGTCGCTCAGAAATATGTGAGATACAGATATAAGAGAGAGCTTTCCCGCAAATCAAACACTACAGACAATGGTATCCTGTCTCTCATAGAAAATATCAACGAAGAAGTAAATCAGGAAAATTCCAATAAAAATCCGGTGATCAACTCCACTCAGAGAGATTACATGGCCGGAGAGGTCAGCAAGGATCTGACAATGAGAATACTCCTGCCTGAGGAGATCGTAAAAGCTCATGAGGAAGGTATAATCCATTTCCACGACTCCGATTATTTCGCGCAGAAAGAGCACAACTGTGATCTCGTTAATCTGGAAGATATGCTCCAGAACGGGACAGTCATAAGCGAAACACTGATAGAAAAGCCGCACAGCTTTTCGACTGCCTGCAATATCACCACCCAGATAGTGGCTCAGGTAGCGAGCAATCAGTATGGAGGACAGTCGTTCACCCTTTCGCACCTTGCGCCATTCGTAGATGTGAGCAGACAGAGGATAAGAGAGCAGGTGATAGCCGAAAGAGAAGAATGCGGCGAACCTATGGATCTGGAGATCATCTCGAAAGTCGTTGAAAGAAGACTGAGAAAAGAGATCCAGAGCGGCATACAGACTATACAGTATCAGCTAATAACTCTCATGACATGTAACGGACAGGCGCCGTTTGTAACGATGTTCATGTATCTTGATGAAGTGCCTGAGGGAAGGACGAGAGATGACCTGGCTATGCTTATAGAGGAAGTGCTGATACAGAGAATGCAGGGAGTGAAGAACGAGAAAGGCGTATGGATAACGCCGGCATTTCCGAAACTCGTATATGTACTTGATGAAGACAATGTGACTAAGGATGCGCCTTACTGGTACCTTACAGAGCTGGCGGCAAAGTGCACTGCAAAACGCATGGTGCCTGACTACATTTCTGCGAAGGTAATGAGACAGCTTAAAAAAGGCGATGTTTATCCGTGCATGGGATGCCGTTCATTCCCGACTGTTGAAGACGGACAGAGAAATCCGGACGGCTCGCGAAAATACTACGGCAGATTCAACCAGGGCGTTGTTACCATAAACCTTGTGGACGTGGCATGCTCGGCGCAGGGAGATATGGACAGATTCTGGAAGATACTCGATGAAAGACTTGAACTCTGTCACAGAGCTTTAAGATGCAGACACGAACGTCTTCTCGGCACGACATCCGACGTTGCGCCGATACTCTGGCAGCACGGCGCGCTGGCGAGACTTAAAAAGGGCGAGAAGATAGATAAACTGCTCTACGACGGCTATTCCACCATATCCCTCGGATACGCAGGATTGTGCGAGATGTGCGTGAGGATGACAGGCAAGACTCACACATCGCCGGAAGGTCAGAAATTTGCCCTTTCCGTAATGCAGAGACTTAACGACAAATGTGCGGAATGGAAGGCTGCGGAACGCATCAGCTACTCCGTTTACGGCACGCCGATGGAATCGACGACGTACAAATTCGCAAAATGTCTGCAAAAGAGATTCGGCATAATAAAGGGTGTTACGGACAAAAACTACATAACCAACAGCTATCACGTACACGTTACGGAGGAGATAGACGCATTCAGCAAGCTGAAATTCGAGTCGGAATTCCAGAAGCTTTCGCCGGGCGGCGCCATAAGCTACGTGGAAGTTCCAAACCTTCAGAACAACATAGAAGCAGTGCTTTCGGTAATGAAGTTCATATATGACAACATCGTATACGCAGAGCTCAACACCAAGAGTGATTACTGCGAAAGCTGCGGATACGACGGCGAGATAAAGATCGTTTCCGATGATTCGGGAAAACTTGTGTGGGAATGTCCTAACTGCGGCAACAGAGATCAGGATAAGATGTTCGTCGCAAGACGTACCTGCGGATATATAGGAACCCAGTTCTGGAATCAGGGCAGGACCCAGGAAATAAAAGACAGGGTGCTTCATCTGTAAAACATATAATAGAGGATATAGACGATAGCGATCAGGAGCGGCAGTGAGCGGCGGTGCGGGCAGCAGCGCTGACATCGGCCGCTCTTTTTGTATGAGGGAAAACTGTGTGCTGTGACCATGCTTTTTTACGGAGCTTGTGTACTTCACGCGGACATGGTTTTGCGTGGGTGCGCGGATGCGCTTTAGAAAATAAAAGTCTCATATGAAAGATATGAGACTGTCAGGTGCGTCGTGAGTACATCCTTATCATTTCCCCGTCATCGCCGCGCACCATGAAGAGAAAATGCCACCCGAATTTTTCATAAAATGAGGTGTGGTCAGTCACAAGATAAAGCCTGTCAATGCCTCTTTTTTTCATATCGCTGCACGCAAAGGCCAGAAGCTTTCCGGCTATACCTTGACACCGTTGGTCTTTTTCCGTGTAAAGAGCGCAGAGGTTGGGGGAGAGATCTTTTCTGTCGTGGAAATCATTTTCTATGATGCCCATACCTGCGATAACCCTGTTTTTTTCAAGTACAAGGTACCATTCAGGGTGAAAATCAAGGCTCGTGTCCTTGTGGATACAGGCATCCATACTGCCTTCGTATTCTTTTGCAGGTATCTTCCACTTTTGGGAGAACCAGTCTGCGGCGGTTTTCTTGAGATCAGGTCTGTCTGAAATGCGTATTATATCAAAATCCATTCAACATGGTCCTTTCTGTGGCACGCAGGTATCATTTAAGGGGTTTTTCCATGACGAAGTTGGTCAGGGAAACACCGCAGCGTGTTACCTGTTGTTTTCTTATGATCATATAGCCTCTTTTTTCGAAGAATCCTCTGGCGGTCAGAGAGGAATGTACAGTTATTTTTTTTGAAGTTTTTGCAGCCTGGGCTTCAAGGATATCGCATACGGCAGTGCCGATGTGTTTCCCCTGGTGGTCTTTGTGGACGTAAAGTCTGTCAAGGTAACCGCTGCTGTCTATATCACCGAAGCCGACTATAATTCCTGACTCGGCGGCGCCGGTCTTTAAGCCGCCGTTTACTGCAGTGCGGTCTATGGGGGAGCCGTCTGTTTCAGTAACTGCGGCAACTACGGTAAAATGCCGGCGAAAGGATTCGTCCCAGTTTTCTTCGTCTAAAGACAAAGGAGCCCACGCATCCAGCTGCGGTTTCGTATAATCGCGGGCGTTTACTGCGTGGACGGTATCGTGAAAAAGTCTGAGCAGAGCAGGACAATCTTCTTTTCTGTATTCTCTGAGGATCATTTTATGCTCCTTATTTCTTCGAGATCACCGCTGCACAGCTTTTCCAGGTTCATGAAGATCTTTTCCTCATCCCAGTCCCACCACTTTATTTTTTCGAGGTAGGAGATGAGGTCGTCATCGAATCTTTTTCGTATTATCCTGCATGGGTTGCCGCCGGCTATGTGATAGGCCGGGATATCTCCGGTGACAACGGAGTTTGCCGCGATGACAGCGCCGTCTCCGATGTGTACGCCGGGCATTACAGTAACGTTCTGTCCGATCCAGACATCGTTTCCCACAACAGTGTCTCCTTTCAGAGGGAGATCATCAAGGGAAGGGGTAACCTTTTCCCAGCCGCCTCCCATGATATTGAAAGGATATGAAGTGACGCTGTTCATCCTGTGATTGGCGCCGTTCATGATGAATTCGATGCCGGAAGCTATCTGACAGAATTTGCCTATTATCAGTTTATCGCCGATAAATTCGTAGTGATGAGTGACGTGTGCTTCAAAGTTTTCGGCGCCGTTTTTATCGTCGTAGTATGTGTAATCGCCGATCTCTATGTTGGGGCGGGTTACAACGTTTTTTATAAAGCATACGCTTGGTACGTTTTCATTGGGGATAGCTTTGTTTTTATCAGGTCCGTATTTCATAATATCCCTCCTTTTTTGATGATGTCATCTCTTTGATGATGTCATCGTGTTTATGTTACTTTTCCTGCTTGTCTTCTTCCACGTCGAGAAGTTTGGAATAATAGGAATTTATCTGATACAGCGCAGCTGCCGGATTGTGTCCCAGCACTCTGTCCTTTGTTACCAGCGTAGTGCACAGAGCGTCGGAATACTTGTAAAACAGGCTGTCGTGACCTACACAGAGTCCGATAACTATATTCAAGTCGGTTTTTTCTTCATTGAGAAGTTTTGCCTGCATTATGGGATTGCACATATTTGTGCCCATCTCCTCACATCGTATATCTATGCCTACCGAGGATTTCCTCTGTGAGCCGACCTTGCAGCTGGCGCCGAAGACTTCAAAACCATGCTTTCGAAATACGGAGGCTGCGGCCCTTGCTTCTGAAATCAGACCGACGCAGGTAGCGATGCCGAGTTTTTTATAGTTCATTTTATGGGCAAACTCAGCGATCTCCTCGATTCGAGTCATGGTGCAGTAGTTTTCGTATTCGACGAGTGCGGATTTTTTAGTCACTTCCGCATTCTGTTCGTCTTCCGTATATAATTTCATGGTTTCCTTCAGGAAATCTTCATCTATCTGATTCTGTGTGCAGAAAGGCGGATATTTGGCTCCGTTGTTTTCACAGGCTGTGACTGCGCAGTCTATGCAGCTTCTTCTTAAATTCTCTTTGCTCATTGCAGACCTCTCCTTTAAATAATAAGATGGATAGTGGATTACATCGTATGTAAGTTTATTATAATGGTTTGATGAAGAGAAAGAAAGAGCTGATTATCTCAGCTCTTTATCTATACAGGGGCGTATGTATTTTTGGATTTGATCAAAGCCGCTTTAAAAATTTTTCGAGATCCTCGGTCAATTTGCCCTTTGACTGAGATCTAACGTTGTTGAATGTAATATCTGCTGCGGTCCTGTAGTAGGGAAGCCGTTCTTTTTCCATTTTTTTAAGTGTTTCCAGGTCTTTTGACAGGGGGCGTCCCTTGGTGGCCAGAGTATTTGCATTGCGTTTTACATATATCAGGATGCCGTTCTGCCTCAATGCGTCCACATTTTCATCTTTTAGCACGGTGCCGCCTCCGGTGGCTATCACGAGACCTTTTTCCTTGCCGAAGCGCTGCGCGGCGGCGGATTCACGCCTGCGGAAGCCTTCTTCTCCTTCCTTTTCAAAAATCTCCGGTATGGAGATCCCTGCGTCCCTGATGATCTCTTCATCCAGATCGACAAAAGCTTTGCCTGTGATGGAAGAAAGGATTTTTCCGATGGTCGACTTTCCGCATCCGGGCATACCTATGAGGACAATATTTCGGATCTGCTTTTCCAGGGAGGATATTATTTTTTCGTTTTCGCTTTCAAAAGCTCCGGGAGATTTGAGAAAATATCCGGCGGCTGCAGTAGCCTGCGCAACGAGCATGGGCAGTCCGTTGGTATGCCTTATGTCCAGCTTTTCCGCATCTAAGAGCAGCTTCGTTTTGAAAGGGTTGTATATTACATCTATCACCGCTTCGCAGGACTTGAAGTCGTCGAGAGATATCACGCTTTGCAGATTGTTCGGGAAAGTGCCTACGGGAGTCGTATTGACTATCACATCTATCTCATCGCTTATATTTGAAAGGTCCTCGTAGGAGACAGTTTCAAAGTCGGTATCGGTTTTTCGGCGGGAAGCTATGATGATGCGTTTTGCACCCTTATCGCAGGCTGCGTATCTGGCCATGAGTGATGTGCCGCCGCTTCCGAGAATGAGCACGGTCTTGTTTTCAAATGATATCCCGGCACGCTGTGCGGCGTAAAGAAAGCCTTCGTAGTCTGTATTGTGGCCTGTCAGCTTTCCTTCTTTCCAGTACAGCGTGTTTACGGCTCCGATCTTTTCCGCCAGCTCCGAGATGTGATCGCAGAGAGGGATCACATCTTTCTTGTATGGGATGGTTATGTTGAGTCCGCTGAAATCCCTTTTTTCAACGAACTCTTTCATCTCTTCGGGGGAAAAGCTGAAAAGCTCGTATTCGTATTTACCCAGTGATTCGTGTATCTCTTTGGAATAACTGTGAGCCAGCGTTTTGCCTATGAGACCGAAAGTCATCTACAGTCCCTCCGTGTAGCAGCCGAGGAACACGAAGGTCTCAGGCTGATTTTCAAGCTCGCTGAGAAGGTTTATCAGTTCTTCCGAATATATGGAAGCGTCCATATCGAAGTAAAACATGAATTCAAAATCGCTGCCCGGGATAGGTCTTGATTCCAGCTTTGTGAGATTGATACCGAGGGCTGCGAATTTAGATATGGTGTGGTACAGCGAACACGGTACGTGAGGAAGGGACAGGATCAGGCTGATCTTATTGGAACCCGGATATATCTCGAGATTCTTCGATATGCAGATGAAGCGGGTGTAGTTGTTGTCGCTTACCTGTATATGTTTCTTTATCAGTTCCAGGTTATAGAGATCAAGACATTCCTTTGATGATATGGCGGCAACATCTGTTCTGTCGCTTTCCGCTACCATTTTAGCAGCGAGCGCAGTATTTTCGCATACGGTGATCTTGACGTCCTTTAAGGTCTTGAGAAATTCGCCGCACTGTCCGATTGCCTGTTCGTGAGAAAATATTTCTTTTATGTCTGACATTTTAGTGCCTGGTTTTGCCATGAGATTGTGGCTTATTCGCAGGCGAAGACTCTTTACTATGTGGAAGTTGTAGTTCTGCATGAGATCGTAAACGGTACCTACCGAGCCGTAAGAGCTGTTTTCGATAGGAAGGATGCCGTACTGGCAGAGTCCTTTTTCCACAGCATTGAATACGCCCTCGAAACTGTTGAAATACATTATGCTTGGAACTTCAAAAAGCTTTTCGCAGGCAGCCTGAGAGTGAGATCCGGCAACACCCTGACAGGCGACAACTGCTTTTTTAGGGAAGATCTTAGGTGTTTCCTCAAGAGCCTGCTGTATGCGTTCCGCAAGATCGGATTTCCTTGCAAGGTAGTTGTTCTGACACGATCTGCTGACATCGAAGATAGTGTTGAACACAAGTCTTGCATAACCGTCGAAAGGTTCTCCCACTTCTTCGGAAACTTTGTGGAGTATCTCCTTTTCGCGGCGGTCGTTTAAAACAGCCAAGTTGTTTTCTTTTTTGTAGCGAGCCACTTCCAGAGATTTTTCCATTCTTTCCTTGAAGAGCTGGGCAAGTTTCGAATCGATGCTGTCGATATCTTTTCTTATGTTATCCAGGTTGATTTTTGTCATTTTTGTTTTACCTCCATTAAACAATCTAAAATTCCAAGGGCCAGGGCGGCTTCTACGATGGGTACGGCTCGTACTGCCACGCAGGGATCGTGTCGGCCTCTGACTGTAAGTTTTGTGTTTTCTTTTTTATCTAAATCCACTGAATCCTGTTCTTTGCCTATGGATGGAGTGGGTTTGAATGCCAGTCTTGTTATCAGCGGCATTCCGGTGGTTATACCGCCGAGGATGCCTCCGTGATTGTTGGTCTTTGTCCTTACTTTTTCTTCGCAGTAGAAAAAGGCATCGTTGTTTTCAGAGCCTTTGAGCTTTGCCGCTTTGAATCCGGCTCCGAATTCGACTCCTTTTACTGCGGGTATACCGAAAAATATAGGCGCGAGGAAAGATTCGAGACCATCGTACATAGCGCCGCCTATACCGGCAGGAAGTCCTGTGGCGCAGCCTTCTATTATTCCGCCGAGAGAGTCTGCATCCTTTCTTGCCTGAGTGATCATATCCATCATTTGTCTGCCTGCGTCGTCTGAGATCACAGGGAAATCCTTTTCTTTTATGTCGGAAAGAAGTTTCGGCGATACATCTAAGGAATCAAAGGGAGTGTCGTCCACATCCATTATGGAGTATATGTGGGCGCCTATGAAGATACCTTCTTTTTCAAGGAGCTGCAGAGCGATCCCTCCTGCTATGCACATAGGTGCTGTCATCCTTGCGGAAAAAGGCCCGCCGCCGGACATGTTCAGTGTATCGCCGTATCTTATCCTTGCCGTATAATCTGCATGCCCCGGACGCGGTACCGAACGCAGAGAGCTGTAATCCTGAGAGCGCGTATCAGTGTTTTTTATCTCGAAAACTACAGCGCACGGTGATGTGATCATAAGTATATCGTCATCATGTCCGGATCTGCGGTCTGATGTGGGCAGAGGAGTGAGACCGCTTACGGGGATCGGAGTATCAGGTTCTTTGCGTTTTGTTGAGAAGGGGCTGTTTCCCGGTGCCCGTCTTTTAAGAAAATCTTTGAGTTTTTTCATATCGACATGGGCGCCTTTGGGAAGTCCTTCTATATCCACTCCTATGGAAGGCTCGTGAGATCCGCCCCAGACAGTAACTTTTATGTTTTTTCCGAATTGTGATTGCATCAGGTATATCCTCCTTGAAGAAAATCAGGATACGTTATTGTTTTTATCATATTTCTTCGGCAATACCGCCGAGAGCTTTGAAGTCTTCAAAAAATCCCGGATAGGATTTGTTTATCGCTTCTGCTCCTGTGATGATGACGGGATCAGAGCATATACAGCTTGCCGCAGCTGCCGTCATTACGATACGGTGATCGTTGTGGCTGTCGACAGTACCTCCCTTGAGCGCAGATCTTCCATTTATCGTCAGTCCCGAGCCTGAAACTGATATGTCTGCTCCGAGTGTTTGAAGAGTACTGCATACGGAGCTGAGCCTGTCGGATTCTTTTATCCTGAGTCTTTGAGCGTCTGTTATATGGGATGTTCCCGCAGCTGCGGCCATCACCGAGGAAAGGACAGGAACCAGGTCAGGCGTTTGCGCTGCGCTTACATCTTCATGGGTAAGCGGCGCTGCTTGAACTGTATTTACGGAGATGCTGTTTTCTTCGATGTCCACGGCAGCGCCCATTTTTTTCAGTATATCGACTATGGTCTTATCCATCTGAGACGAGGACATATCCAGGTTTCTGCATGTCACCTTTCCTCCGAGAGCGCCGCAGGCGAGCCAGCAGGCTGCATTTGACCAGTCTCCCTCGATGGACAGATCTTCCGGCTCGTGATATTTCTGCCTGCCGGGGATCTGATATTCCGTTAAGCCTTCTTTTGAAAGAGAGGTGTTCACCCTTATGCCGAAATCCTTCAAAACTTTGAGGGTGAGATCCACGTATCCTGCGGATTCCAGTCCGGTGGTCAGGGAAAGGGTACTGTCTCCGCCCAGGAGGGGGAGGGCAAATAAAAGTCCCGTTATGAACTGCGAGCTCACATTACCTGCCATGGAGTATCTGCCGGGAAGAAGTTTACCCTGTATCACGCATATACCCTCTGCATTGTCCGGAATATCCGTATCGGCAGATACATCATGAAAAATACATCCGTGCTTTTCCATAGTTTCCCTGAGCGGGGAAATGGGTCTTTGGGGAAGCTTTCCTGATCCGGCAAAAATAACTCCGTCGCATACTGCGGCGGCTACAGGAATGAGAAATCTCAAGGTGGAGCCGCTTTCACGACAGTCAAGGACAGGTGTCCGATTATCGTCTGAAAACAACGAGGCAAGACAGTTTTTGGTTGCGCTTATATCTATAGAAAAGGAAGGTATCTCCTTTGGATTTTGTGCGCATGTGCCTGAAAATCCTGCCAGACTTCGTGCTATGAGCACGCGGTGCGCATGAGATTTCGACGGGATAGCGTTTAAAGTTCCCTGTAGTTTTTTTGGCGTTATCTTTATATCCATGTTTTTCCTTTCACTTTTTGTGTCAATTTGCTGATGCCGGGAGCTTTTATCGATCATCCTCCGATACCGTATGAGATGAATCTCTCAAGCTTTTCCGTGGGGATAGTTTTAAGGCGGCATTTTCCTACAGCGGCAGGGATGACAAGGGTTATTTCTCCCCCTCTTATTTTTTTATCCTGCATGGCGGCGTTGGCAAGTTCCCAGGTGCTGAACGGACAATTCAGTGAAAATCCGAATTTTTCAAGAATATCCGTCAGTTCATCGGAACAGTTTTCTACTGTCCAGCCCAGTCTGTCGGAAGCGATGGAAACCACTGACATTCCTATAGCTACTGCGTGGCCGTGGCGTATGCGGTAACTGCTGCATTTTTCTATGGCATGAGCAATGGTATGGCCGAAATTCAGCAGCTGTCTGCTGCCGTTGTCGCGTTCATCTTCTTCCACCAGCTTTTTCTTGACTTCTATGGCCAGGGAAGCGAGATTCATCAGAAACTCGGGATCGTCAAGGGTGCGTTTCATCCTTATGGAATCTAAGATAAGCTTATCGGCGATCATACCTGCTTTTATGGCTTCGGCGGCGCCGTCAAGTTTTAGATCGTAGGAAAGGGTCTTGAGAACATCAGGATCGAAGAGCACGAGTCTCGGCTGCCAGAAAGCGCCGGCCAGGTTCTTGCCGGCTTTGAGATTCACGCCGGTTTTGCCTCCGACGGAGGAATCGACTATGGCGAGAAGAGATGTCGGTACCTGTATGTAGTCTATGCCGCGCAGATATACGGATGCGGCAAATCCTGTGACATCGCCTGTGATGCCGCCGCCCAGAGCCAGCAGTGCATCGCTTCTCGTGAATTTCTTTTCAGTCAGATAATCGAGGATCTCTTCGATGGTTTCCATGGTTTTGTATTCTTCTCCGCCGGTGAAAACGTATTTATAAACATCGAAGCCTGCGGAGAGAAGGGAAGAGGTCAGGGGCTGATCCGTGCCGGCGTACAGCGGATTTACTGTGGCGTCTGTTATTATGCAGATCTTTTTTTTCTCTGTGTCATTATCGCTGCCGCAGAGAGCTTCCCGCACATAGCTGCCGGCGGCGGAAAGTATCCCTTTGTCCATTATTACATCGTATTCTTTTGAAGCGGAAACTCTGATCTTTATCATGTGTCTCTCCTGTTTTATAAAAAGTGTTTAAAATATTTCTCCGTCTATGATAGCTTTCTGTTCTCGTCCCTCTTTAAGCAGGCGCTGAAGCTTTTTGAGGTCTCCTTCGGATATGGCGTCTCTGTATTCCGAAAGACTGTTTATTAGGATATCTATTTCTTTGACAAGGTTATCCGAGTTTTCGAGAAACAGTTCGCTCCACATGTTTTCGTTGAGCTTTGCGACACGGGTCAGATCCTTGTAGCTGCCTGCCGAAAATCCCGTATGTTCTCTGGCTGAGGGGCTCTTTATATAAGCGTTTGAAACGACGTGAGCCAGCTGAGATGTGAAGGCTATCCTTTTATCGTGTTCCTCAGGTGTCGATATTTCTATATTGGTGAAGCCTATAGAAGTAAGAAGATCCTTGAGGATACTCATGCTTTCTATAGGGCCTTTCGTAGGCGTCAGTATCATAGATGCGTTATTGAACAGTGATTTCTTTGCGTAGGTGAAACCTGAATGTTCCAGCCCTGCCATAGGGTGCCCTCCTATAAAGAGGAATCCCTTTTCCTCTGAAAGGGGTATCAGGCAGTCGCATATGATACGTTTGACACCGCTGCAGTCGACTACGATACAGCCTTTTTTAAATATATCTGCTTTTTCCTTGACGTAGTTTATCGTGTCCTGCGGATAAAGGGCGACTATAACGATATCGCACTGATGCAGCAGTTCATCTGTAAGGGGCTGTTCTATAGCGTTCACGAGTATGGCCTTTTTCATCGTCTGCTCCGATATGTCGTATCCGTAAACGGTGTTGTCTGTATTGAGACTTATAGCTTTGGCCATAGAGCCTCCGATAAGACCGAGACCGACTATTCCTATTTCCATCATATCACTCCTAACTTTGACCAATACTACGGGGATTTAAACTATCCTCTGTATGCGATAGGCCTTATTTTGTTTATTGCATCCATTACATCTGCAAAAGCTTTTGGGGTGAGGGACTGAGCTCCGTCGCAGAGAGCTGCTGCAGGGTTATTGTGTACTTCTATCATTATGCCGTCAGCGCCGGCTGCTGTTGATGCCATTGCCATAGGTTTTACGAGTCCTGCAATACCTGTGGCGTGGCTCGGATCGACGATGATCGGCAGGTGAGTCATGGTTTTGAGAAGAGGTATGGCGGCCAGATCAAGAGTGTTTCTCGTCGCCGTTTCAAAGGTCCTGATACCTCTTTCGCAGAGTATGACACGTTCATTACCTCCTGCCATGATATATTCTGCGCTCATGAGAAGTTCTTTAAGAGTATTGGCAAGACCTCTCTTTAAGAGTATAGGCTTATCCAGATGGCCAAGTTCTTTAAGAAGCTCGAAATTCTGCATGTTTCTTGCACCAACCTGTATCACGTCTACGTTTTCAAAGAGAGGAAGCTGTGAAATATCCATGACTTCCGTGACTATTGGAAGGCCTGTTTTTTCTTTTGCTTCAAGGAGAAGTTCTATTCCTTCGGCTCTCATTCCCTGGAAAGCGTATGGTGATGTCCTTGGTTTGAATGCGCCGCCTCTGAGGACGCCGGCTCCTGCTTTTTTAACTTCTTCCGCAACGAGGCAGATCTGTTCTTCTGATTCTACAGAGCAAGGGCCTGCCATAACCTGGAAATTACCGCCTCCTATTTTTACATTTTCGCTTATTTTTACGACAGTATCTTCAGGATGGAATTTTCTGTTTACATTTTTGTAGGGCTCCTGGACCCTCTTTACTGTTTCGACAATGTCGAGAGCGTTTATCAGATCGATATCAACTGAAGCGGTATCGCCGATAAGTCCCATGATGGTCGCGGATTTACCTTTGCTGAAGTGGATATCGAGTCCCATGCTTTTTAGCCAGGATACGAGATTATCGAGTTGTTTTTGATCCGGATTATCTTTTAATACTATTATCATTTTTATCCCTCTTTCCTTTGAAATTACGGTAATGTTTTTTGTTGTTCCGGCATTTATTTTTAGTTGGCGCCTTGTGCCGGGTTTTCAGATTTCCCTGGTAATAAAAAAGCTCCGCAAGTGAATTTCACCTGCGGAGCGTTCTTATCGATCGGGTTTTGATCAGTGACGAATAAGTTAACTCATTGCAGCGAAATTCACTTTACCTCTAAAGAAAGTAAAGTAAAAGTAAAAATATACTGCTGCAAAAAATCTGTTTAACATGTCTTCATCCTCTGATCAAATAATTTATATGGAACGGGAGCCTTAAAGGCATCCCGATTATTTGCTAAAAATTGTAACACTTTAATTTAGAGATGTAAAGTGGGTTTTCTGAAAAATTTTTGTAAAAAAACGGCGAGGCTGATTTTAAAGAGAGTTTAATGTTCGTTTATCGGTGATTAAACCTATTGATATATGGTAGATGCGAAGAACAAAAGTTGAAAGGAGCATGACTTAATATGAAAAAATCTGTTTTACTGCTGCTTTGCGATGTACTGACGGCAGTCGTGCTCATGGCAGGTATATGGGGATACTTCTATCTTATGCCCCATCCCATGGAGGGGATGACCGCAGGGACTGTCGTTTCGGAAAACGGAGCGGAGCTGAAGACGGCAAAAGTTTTGAATGGAGCGGCTGAAACAGACTGGCATAAAAAATTTGCCGATAAATTTACAGATAAAATCGTTTCGACCGATACTGTATATTCAAGCCCGGATATCTATATAAAATTGACTCGTAAAAGTTACGATACCAATATTTTAGACCGGACAAACGGCGGGATACACCAGGCGTACGGAACGAAGGTATCCTATGTTTTGGCGGATATATATGTAGGGGATATATCCTGCATAAAAACAGCTTTTGCGAAGGATACTTACGGCAGCGGATATTCGGAAAAACTGACTGATATGTCTCGGTATATGAGATCTGTTCTTTCGGTGAACGGAGATTCTTACAACAATAATTTTCAGCAGGATAACGGCACGATAATACGCAACGGCAAAATATACAGAAACTACGCTACAGATGCGGAAACATGTGTGCTTTATAAAGATGGGACTATGAAAATATATGATCCGGGAAAACTGAACGGAAAGCAGATGGTAAAGGAAGGTGCGTATCAAAGCTGGATATTCGGACCAAGCCTGCTGGATGATAAAGGTAAAGCCAAGTCTTATTTTCTGACGCGAGATTATATAAAAGAATCTCATCCGCGTACAGCTATCGGATATTATGAGCCGGGGCATTACTGCCTTCTGGTGGTAGACGGGAGGCAGAACAGCTCCCGCGGGATGTTCCTTGAAGAGATGGCAAAATTGTTTGAAGATCTTGGATGCAAGGCTGCTTATAATCTTGACGGAGGACACAGCTCATTCATTAGCAGAGAGGACAAGGTGGTGAACAGACCGTACAAGCCTGATAAGGAGATAGCGGACGGGATATTTATAGTGGAGAATCAGATATGAGATGGGTAAAAATGATAAAAAGGATTTTAGTACATATATGCATCATATGCAGTATAGTGCTGCTGACTGCGAGAGTTTTTGATAGTTATAATCCGTACATGGATTTTTTGGGACATTCGGTATGGGCGCTGTATGCTCTGTGCTTCTGCTCTCTGATCCTGGGAGTATCGGAAATATTCAGGAAGGAGGAAAGGTGATATGTCTCAGTTTGAGCTTATGATCATGGACAATGTGAATTCTTTAGTGCATTGTCAGATAATGGATACACTGATGCCTGTGATTACTCGGCTCGGTGACGGCGGAGCAGTCTGGATAGTACTTTGCCTCGTACTGCTTGTCTTCCCGAAAACGAGAAAAATAGGAGCGGCGATGGGAATAAGTCTGCTGATAGAAATTATTTGCTGCAACCTTATACTCAAACCGCTCGTTGCACGACCGCGTCCTTTTGATATAAATGAAGGGATATCACTTCTGATAGCCAGACCTGATGACTATTCTTTTCCTTCCGGACATACGGGAGCGTCTTTTGCAGCCACTGCCGTACTGTGGCGATGTGACAGTAAGCTTAAAGTTCCGGCGTTGATACTTGCTGTACTTATAGCTTTCTCGCGTATGTATCTTTATGTTCATTACCCTTCAGATATTCTGGCAGGAATGCTGCTCGGAACGGCAGCAGGGATAGCAGGTACGGTAATATTAGAGAGAGCTGAACGATTTATGGAAAGGAGAAAGACCTTATGAGGACTGTAGATCATTTTATGCTGGGTAAATATTTGATAAAAACAATAAGAAATTATGTCAGCATCCCTGTCTTTTGCAGAGCATCGTTCGTCTTCGGTAATATAGAGCCGGATTTGAACTTTATCACTTTTTTCAAAAAAGGAAATGAAGGGAAAGTTATGTGTGGACATAATTTCAAAAACGGCAGTGAATGTATTAAAAAACTTTTAGAAGACAGCGTTAAAAGAAAGGACAGCGTGCTGGCATATTATAAGATGGGAAAAATAATGCACTATGTGGCAGACTGCTTTACTTTTCCTCACAATGAAGGGTTTTGCGGTGATTTGAAAGAACATATGGAATATGAACATCGTCTGCATAAAAAATTTACAGTTATTATCAGCAGGCTCATAAATAATGAAGCGGATAATATGAAGAGAAAAAAGCCGGAAAGGGACATTTCAGTCGATATATCAAAAGAACGGATATGTAACTTTTTAAATGTAGCTCATGAAAGATATATGGCACAAAGAAAGTGTGATGAAGATGATATAAAAAATATTATAACCATGACATATGCGATGTTTTCTCTGATTTACGCCGCTGAGGCAAGGGAAATTGAAAGACGGGGATATAAAATAAAAGAGAAACCCGTTTTTTCGATCAAGAGGAATAAAGTAACGCTGTAAAAGCTGAAACGTAACAAAATGTGACCTAAAATCATCAAATTGGACAAAAAAAGTCTTGTAAGAAAGCCCCTGAAGAGTTAAAATCAAATAAACAGAAAAAACGGAATAATCGGAAAGGAGAAAAAATTATGAGGAAAATCGTATTGGTAGGGGCAAATCACGCGGGGACTGCGGCAGCGAACACTATTCTTGACAATTATCCCGATTGCGAACTTGTCATCATAGACAGAAATTCAAATATCAGTTATCTGGGCTGCGGTACAGCGCTGTGGGTAGGACGACAGATAGATGATACAGACGGGTTGTTTTACTGTTCTCAGGAGGTCTTCGAAAAAAAGCATGCAAAGGTGTATATGGAAACAGAGGTAACGGATATCGATTATGACGCTAAGAAAGTTTATGGGAAGATTAAAGACGGCAGAGAAATAGCAGAGAGCTACGACAAGCTTATCATTGCGTCGGGATCGCTTCCTATAGTTCCGGGAATTTCCGGTACCGATCTTGAGAATGTAGATGTGGTGAAGCTTTTCCAGGATGGACAGAAGATAAACAATGCACTGGAGGATGAGAACATAAAAAACGTTGCTGTCGTGGGAGCAGGATATATTGGAGTTGAAATAGCTGAGGCTGTCCGCAGACGAGGCAAGAACGCCATGCTGTTCGAAATGCAGGATACTTGTCTGGCAGGGTATTACGATCCATGGTTTTCGCGGGACATGGACAGAGTTCTTGGAGAACACGGCGTAGAGCTGCACTACGGAGAATCAGTAAAAGAATTGAAAGGTGATGAGGATGGGAAGGTACGAAAAATAATCACTGATAAGGGTGAA